>NZ_JAOSIR010000027.1:0-5495 GCF_030586865.1 Candidatus Phytoplasma crotalariae | reverse complement strand
AGAAACTTAAACTTGGGCTATTTCCTTATCTTAATAAAGGGAAAACCCAATACGAATCATGGGTGGTCTACTCCTGGGATAAAATCAAAAAAATGCGTAACTATAAGGGAAATCCGGATATTACCATTAATAGATATATATTCCAAAGCCGCACACATCTAACAGCGGAAAGTTGTGAGAACTGCGGCAAAAAAACCCAACTTCAAATTCATCACATTGGGACAGTTCGCAATGCGAATCACCAAAGTATTATGAAAGTATTATGTAAAGATTGCCATCGCAAAATAACCAATCAACAAATACATGATATCAAAAGAACAAGAACGATAAGAATAAATAGCTAATAAACCGTGAGGAGAAATTAGCTTTCGAGAGAGAGTAAATTAGGGAAAGCCGGATGCTTGGAAACTTGCTTGTCCGGTTTGGACGGGGGCTGATTGTAAATAAAACAGCAAATATAAATCGCTGCATAAAACGCAATTAATCTATCCGTATCTTTAATTAATAAAATTGGTTTTTCATTTTTTAAAAAAATACAAAAAAAAGCTTTATCATGGTTAAATATTTTAGAAAATTATGGGTTTTATAACTTTCAAAAAGCTATTTTATCTAAAAATGATTACTATGTAAATTATAAAATTTCTCCAGGGGGTTGTGCTGATTTATCTGTTGTAACTTATTTTTTATTTTGTGTAAATCGGTTGAATAATATTTATGAATATTGAGTTTTTAGTTAAAAAAGATATTTTTAGCTAAAATTAATAAAAATGGAGTGTGTCAAATGCAAAATATTCAAAAAAAAATTTATTATTTAAAACAAAATCCTTTAAGTGTGATTGTCCGTACGAAAACTAAAAATAATGCTTATAAAATTTTAAAAAATACATTAGAAAATGGTTTTTGTTTTGCCGAAATTACTTTAACTATTCCTCAAGCTTTTTCTATAATCAAAGAAATTAGTTTGCAATATCCTGAAGCAATGATTGGAGCTGGTACTGTATTAACATTACAAGAAGCTAAAAAAGCTTTAGAAGCAGGAGCGCAATATTTGGTTTCTCCCGTTTATAATGAAGAAATTTTAAATTGGTCTATCCAAAATGATATTTTATACATTCCTGGAGTTATGAGTGTTAATGAAATGTATCTAGCTATTCAAAAAGGTGCTTCTTTATTGAAATTGTATCCAAGTATTGCATTTACATCTCAAGCTTTATCCTTAATTCGAGATCCTTTTCCTAATTTGCCTATTTTAGCAACAGGGGGTATTAATTTATCAAACATTTTAGATTATTTTGAAGCAGGTGCATTAGCGGTTGGTATTACAGGTGAATTAGGTAGCGATCGTGATGTGGATATAGTAGATGAATCTAAAATAGCTAATTTAGCTTTTAAATATGTCGATATAGTTAAAAAAGTGATTAAAAAAAGAGGATTGAAAAATGATAAATAATAATAAATCAAAGCCTATTATAAAAAGAGCCTTTTGTGGTTCTCTCAATTCTAGTGATTGTTTAGTCACTATAGAACCTAATTTAGCTGATATAAAAATTTTCATTCAATCACCTTTTGAAAAACAATTTGGAGAACAAATGCGAACTTTAACTTTGAAAATTTTAAAAGAAAATAATGTTACTAATTGTAAAGTGTTAATCCAAGATCAAGGCGCTTTAGAAATCGTTTTAAAATCACGTATTTTAGTCGCTTTAGAGCGTTCTAAATCCTAATTTAATTCTACTATTATAAAATTTTTTTAATTTTTAAATACAAAAAATAATATCGAGGATAAAAATGAAAAAAAATAGAAAAACCATGTTATTTGTGCCTGGTAATAACCCTGCTTTATTTAAAGATGTTATTTCTTATCAGGTGGATAGTGTGATATTCGATTTAGAGGATGCTATTGCTGTTGAAGAAAAGGATGCCGCACGCGAATTAACTCGAAATATGATTAGTTTTTTGGATTATCATAGGTTTAACATTGAAACTATGGTAAGAATTAATGCTTTTGATACTCCTTTTTATCAGAAAGATTTGGAAGCTATGGTAACAAATGAAAAATTAGATGCTATCCGTTTGCCGAAGGTTGAATCGAAATTAGAAGTTTTACGAGTTATCCAAGATATCGAAAGTATTGAGGCTAAATATAATAAATCTTCTAAAATTGTTATTTTTTGCGCTATAGAAAGCGCTAAAGGAGTTTTAAATGCTCTTGAAATAGCTTTATCTTCTTCGCGAGTAGTAGGAATTGCTTTGGGTGGTGTTGATTATATGTTAAATTTGCAAGCTACTACAACTATTAATCGTCATGAATTGTTTTTCGCTCGCCAAATGATATTGCATGCAGCTAGAGCTGCTGATATTGATGCTATTGATTGCATTTATGGTAATGTTTCCGATTTGGAAGGTTTAGAAAAAGAAGCTATTTTAGTAAAAGAAATGGGTTTCAATGGTAAATCCGCCATACACCCCAATCAACTACCTATTCTTAATCGAGTTTTTCAACCTAGTGATCAAGAAATTCAAGAAGCTTTGAAAATTTTAACTTTATATAAAAAATATCGTTTACAAAACCAAGGTGTATTCGCGATTGATGGCAAAATGATTGATAAACCAGTTATAAAATATTCGGAAAATATTTTACAAAAAGCTAATATTCCGAATCCTAACATAGAAGATGAATAAAGATTTATTTGGTATTTTTGTGTATTAATAATAAATTTAAAATAATAAAGGATTTTAGATGATAGATTAAATTAATTTTAAATAATTTAGAACTTTGTTGAGATATTTTATTAGTTTAATATTTTCATTTTTTTCGATATAAATAAATATTATTCAAAAGTATTACATTTAGAGAATATAATTTTATCTAATTATAAAAAATTATTTAAATAGTTTTTTGATTAAAAAATATTTAAGAAAATTAAGTGATTTTCAAATGGTTAATGAATAAAAAAAGGAATAATTAAATGATAGAACAATTTAAGAAAAATGCAAAAAAACTAGATAATAATGCATTTTATGATTGTAAAAATAATTATAATAGTGTTGGCGCAATGACTAAAATTAAAAATAATTTAAATAATAAAGTTTTAAATTCTTTAGAAGAAGCTATTGTTAAAAGTGGTTTGAAAGATGGTATGACTATTTCTTTTCATCATGCTTTTAGGCATGGTGATAAAACTTTTCAACAAGTTATGGAAGCTATCAAAAAATTAAATATTAAAAATTTAACTGTTTTAGCTTCTTCTTTTACAAAGTCTCATGATTGTTTTATTGAATATATTAAAAATGGTATTGTAACTTCTTTGGAAGGTTCAGCTATAAGGGGAGAGTTAGGAAATGCTATTTCTGAAGGTCTCTTAACAAAACCTGTTATTATTAGATCTCATGGCGGCAGAGCACGATCTATTACTACAGAACAATCTTATATTAATGTTGCTTTTTTAGCTGCTTCAAGTAGTGATGAAATGGGTAACGCTAATGGTGTTGTAGGTGATTCTTGTGTAGGATCTTTAGGTTATGCTATTGTAGATGCTCAATATGCTGATAAAACTATTATTATTACAGACACTTTAGTTTCTTATCCGAATAATCCTATTTCTATTCCGCAAATTTATGTTGATTATGTGGTTAAAGTAGAAGTTATTGGTGATAATAAAAAAATTTCTTCAGGAGAAATTCATTCTAAATTTAATCCTAAAGAAATTGTTATTGCTGAAAATATTGTTAAAGTTATTAAAAACACGCCTTATTTTAAAAATGGTTTTTCTTTTCAAACAGGTACTGGTGGGGCTTCTCAAGCATCTTTAGTAATTTTATCTGATGAAATGAGACGTAAGCAAATAAAAGCTTCTGTTTTTTTAGGGGGGATTATTAAATTAGAAGTAGATTTATTAAAAGAAGGGCTAGTTAATACACTATTAGATGTGCAATCTTTTGATTTAGAAGCGGTTAATTCTTTAAAAAACAATCCGAATCATTTAGAAATGTCAGCTTCTTTTTATGCTAATCCGTTTATTAAAGGTTGTGCTGTTAATAAATTAGATTTTGGTATTTTAAGTGTGTTAGAAATAGATGTTAATTTTAATTGCAATGTTATTACAGGAAATGATGGATATTTACGCGGAGCTTCTGGTGGTCATAGTGATGTAGCATATGGTAGTAAAATTGCTATTGTAGCTGCTCCTTTAATTCGAGGACGAATTTCTTCTATAGTGGATCGTGTACAAACAATAGTGACTCCAGGAAATACTATTGATGTTTTGGTAACTGATTTAGGTATTGCTGTAAATCCGATAAGAACTGATTTACTTATGTGGTTAAAGTCAGCTGGAATAGTTGTTAAAGATATTCGCGAATTACGTGACTTAGCTTATAGTATTGTAGGCAAACCATTACCAATTAATTACGATACTAATCGTGTTATTGCTTTGATTGAGTATCGTGATGGTACTTTAATTGATACCGTTTATAAAGTAAAATAAAAAATAATTTTATTTTAATTTTGGTTATGATGTTTAGGTTTTTATAATTATTATGTTTTCTAAAATGATCAAGCAATATTTAAAAGCTAAAGAAGAAAGATATATATTACAAGGGCGCCAAAGAGGCCTAAATTTCGTGCTATTTAACCAATAGCCAGGGCCGATAAACCCTGCAAGGAGATGGTCGGTTTAGCAAACGAAAGAATGTTGAATTATAGCAGACCATAAAAGCGAGTTGCGACAAAAGCAAATTAGTCAAAAAGACTTCGCCACCGAATAATTCTATGGAAAAGCCTGCAATGGCCTAAGAAGGAAAATTGAGGTAATATATAGACCTATCTCGGAAGTTGCTTAAGCGGATAGTCCAGAGTCTACTAGTATAAGTTGTAAGTACTGAGTAGTTTATCAGCTAAAGAAAACCTGGAATCAGCCTCTTAAAGAGGATACTTCCCCTAAGGAATTAAGGTCGAAATTTAGCGTAACTTGGAGAATCCTAAAACGAAGTAATGAAATTTACTAATCCGGAAATAAAAGCCCGGATGGTCAAGGATAAAGCATCTTTTTAGTAGTCGTAAAGGTAAACCTAAATTTGGAATAATTTAGTTAATCGGCTTACCGAGAAGAGAGTTAATGACTCTTATAGGGCGAATTTATTATTTATTCAATGTAAACTGCGGAAGCTAGAAATGATTGGGAGTTAAGCTTCCACGAACTATGAATAAGATTCGTGACTGATATTACCCCCCCATTAAAACAAGAACTCAAGTGGGGGGGATTAATAACTATAAATTAAATAAATATCATCAAAAATACGTTTATAACCAAGACAATTCTGAACCGGTTAAAGAGTGTATGTTCCGAAAGGGAAGGATAAAACCAGACCACTCAGAATCCCAAACATGCAAGATAGAATCATGCGAAAAAGTCTTGGAACAGTTATTAACTCCTTACTTCGAAAACCTTTTTTTGGAATGGAGTTTTTGGATTCAGATCCCGGAAGTCGAGTTT
>NZ_JAOSIR010000026.1:0-5927 GCF_030586865.1 Candidatus Phytoplasma crotalariae | reverse complement strand
TCGCAAGAGAGTAAATTAGGGAAAGCGGTGTGCTTGGAAACTTGCTCGCACCGTTTGGACGGGGGCTGATTGTAAATAAAATGGCAAATATAAATCGCCACATAAAGCGCAATTAATCTATCCGTATCTTTAGGAATTAAAGGTAATTTTCAAAAAAAGCTTTTGGTATATCAAAAAGATAAAGAAATGTGTTTTAGGTGTAATAAATTAATTCAAAAAATTAAAATTAATGGTCGTAGTTCTTATTTTTGTGATTTTTGTCAGTTAAAATAAATAGAAATATTTTATGTTATTTTTTTGATAATTCTGATGTCTAATCAATATTTATTTTTGTTTTTATCAGTTTTTATCAATTGTTTATAGTAATAGTATTTAAGGAAGGTCACAAATAATGATTAATTCAAATATAATTAAAATTTATTGTGTTAATAAATTGACTTCGGAAGATTACAAAGTACTTAATTTATTATATCAACCCCTAATTGGAACTATTGCTATCTCTTTGTATAATACTTTATATTTTTTAAACGAAAGTAAAAATAATATTGATAATAATTTTACTATTACATATCAGATGTTATTTGATTTGTTAAATGTAAATAAAAAAAATTTTCAATCTAATCAATATAAATTAGAAGCTCTCCGTTTGTTAGAAACTTATTCTAATGATAATCAAGATATTATTTACGTACTTTATTCTCCTGTTTCAGTTCAAAAATTTTTTAATGATCCTTTATTAAGTCATTTTTTTTTAAGCGAAGTTGGTAATTATTATCATTGTTTACAAAAATTATTACTAAATAAATTACCTTTAATACCTAAAAATTTCCAAAATATTAGTAAAAATTTTGTAGATCTTTATAAAGTTAATAAAATTAATATTGATTATAACTCTTTATATCATCATTCTGATTCGGGTAATGCTCAAAACAGCAATAATAACCATTTAGTAGTATTTAAAAAATTTTTCGATTACGAAGTTTTTTTTAATAATTTATCTGAACGTTTTAAAAAGCCTTTTTTATTAGAAAATGAAAATATTGATTATATCGTAACTTTAGGTTTTGTTTATATGTTGCAACCAAAAGAAATGGCTGCTTTGTATCAAAAAATTTTTCGCCATAATTATAATCAAAATCTTAATATTAATTTAAATGTTTTGAAAGATTATTTATATGAACAAAATATAAAAACTCAACAAAATATTAAAATTATTGATGTTAATAATCATCAACAAGAAAAAAATGAAATGATTTTATGTTTAAAAAGATCACATCCTATTCATATTATTAAAAATTTTGGTAAAAATATTAATATAAATAAAAAATTAAATCATGATTTATTCATGTTAATTCAAAATCATAAAAATGTAGATATTGGAGTTATTAATGCTTTATTAATGTATATTTGCAAAAAGAAACATCATGAACTTGATTTTGTTTTATCTTATAATTATTGTGATGTTGTTTTAAAATCGTGGTTAAAAAGAGGTATTATTTCTGCAGAAATGGCTTATAATTACTTGACAGAAGAGTTAGAAAATAATAATAATAAAAAATTTAATTCTGCTCGCAAAAATGTTCCTTTGCCTAAATGGTTAGATGATTTTATGAAAAATTTACATTAATTAAAAGTAATCGAGAAATATTTGAGATCAATCATGAGAATGATAAATTATTATATAATCTCATATTAGTACCAAAGAGGACTAAATTTCGTGCTATTTAACCAATATCCAGGGTGAGATTATCCTGAAAAGAATATGATCGGTCAGAAAAAAGAAAGAATTACTGATTATAGAAGACCATAAAATTGGGTTGTAACAAAAGCAAATTAGTCAAGAGAATAATGCCGCCGAATAATTTTCTGGAAAAGTCTGAAATGTCCTAAGAAGAAAAAGTGATTTAATATATAGACCTATTTCGGAATTTGCTTAAACGGGTAGTTCAGAATCTACTAATATAATATATAATTATTAAGTAGTTTATCAGCTAAAGAAAACCTGGAATCATTTTCTCTAAAAAAGAAGGTAATTCATCTAAGGAATTAAGGTTGAACTTTAGGGTAACTTGGAGAATCCTAAAACGAAGTAATGAAATTTACTAATCCGGAAATAAAATCCCGGACGGTCAAGGATAAAGAATCTTTTTAGTAGTCGCAAAGGTAAACCTAAATTTATTTTTTTATTTTGATAAATTGTTTATTAATATTATTTAAATGTTTAAAATTAAAAATAAATAGACATAAAAAAACATGATATAATAAATTAAGTAATAATTTATGTATAAGCTAAAAATATTTAGTAATGTTAAGAAAAAATGAGATTTTAGATAAATATTTGATGATTTTAAAATTTATTTGTTGAGGTTTTAATACAATAGATTTTTTTCTAATTAATCTATATTTATCTGAATTTATAATAAATTCAATGTATTATTATTTTAGTTTTATAAAAATTTAGATTTCAAAAAATTTAAATTTTTATTTAGGAGTTATTATGGATTCATCTGAAAAGTCAAATTTTCATTTGCAAAAAATTAAAGATTATATTAAGAATCATCCCGACACAAAACATTTACAAATTAAAGACGAAGATGTTATTATTGTTTTTAATTATTTAAATAAAAAAGATAAACCCAATCCTTTCGGATATAAATTAGTTTTAAAAGAACAACCTTATCTTCATGTAGTTTGGCAAGAAACTGTTAAAACTAAACAAATAGATTGGAAAAATAATTTACAACAAAAAAATTTTTTATTTAATCAAGAAATAAATTTGACTGGTATAGATATTAAAAATATAAAATCTATGTCTAAAACACAAAAAAGTATTTTTAATTATATGCTGGATATCGTAGAAAAATATAATTCTTTTGACATCAACATTAAACAAAATAAAGGTTTATATATTTATGGTCCTTTTAATTCTGGAAAAACTTTTATGTTAAAAATATTAGCTAAAATGTTATTAATAAATCATATTCCTTTTTTATTTATTGTTATGTCAGATTTGGTTCGGCAATTTAAATTTTTATGGACTCATGATATTATAGAAGATAAAATAAACCATTTAAAAAAAATTCCATTTTTAATTTTAGATGATTTTGGTTTAGAAAATATGAATGCTTTTTTTCGAGATGATATTTTTATACCTTTATTAAATTATCGTTATGAATATAATTTACCTGTTTTTTTTAGTAGCGTTTTGCATCAGAACGATTTGAAAGAAACTTTACAATTAAATGTAGATTTAATTAATGCTACTAAATCTGCGAAAATTATTAATTTAATTCAAAAATCTACTTTATTATATGATTTTTCTAATAATATTTCTAAAAATAAATTGTCATGATAACAAGAATATTTTTTATTAGTTATTAAATTAGTTAAAATGATATTTTTTAGATTAATTATATATTGATTTTAAAAAATTAGGGAGAGTAATAAATTATAAATATGATTCGTTTAATAGACGTTAATTTGAGTTTTGATGAAGACGAAGATATTTTAAAAGATATTTCTTTTAATTTACCTAGTCGCGGATTTGTTTTTTTGTCGGGACCATCAGGTTCAGGAAAAACTAGTTTATGCAATCTTTTATCAGGATTAGAAAAGATAAGTTATGGTAATATTTTAGTAGAAGATAAAGATTTATCTACTTTTTCAGACTTTGAAATGGCTGATTATAGAAATGGTATGATTTCTTATATAACACAAGATGCTTATTTTATTAATGAATTAAGTGTTTTAGATAATATTCTTTTATCTGTTAAATTACAAAAAAGCGTTGTTAATCCGCTCATTCATAAACAAATTAAAGATTTATTTAAATATTTTAATTTACCTATCAGTTTATTGACAAAAAAACCTTTTAAATTATCTGGAGGACAATTACAAAGAGCCAATGTAATTAGAAGTTTAATCAAAGATGTTGATGTGATAATATCTGATGAGCCTACAGGTAATTTAGATCCAGATTCTAGTAATTTAGTTTTTAAAAAATTAAAAGAAATTTCTGAAAAAAAATTGGTTATCGTAGTGACTCATGATATTTTATTAGCAACCAAATATGCTGATATTATTATTAAAATAAAAGAAGGTATTGTTAAAGATTATTTAGTGCGTAAACAAAATGACACTTTTAATAATGAAAATGTTCAATTTAATGAAAAGGATTTAGATTTATTAACTTATGTTGATAATTTAGAAAAACAAAAATTTGTTTCTAAAATCAAGGAAGTTTCTAATTTATTTGAAAACGATCATCTTTTGAAATTTAAATCTGTTTCATCTAATTTACCTTTTAAGGAAGTGCATTCTATTTGTAAATTTTTTTATAAAAATCATTGGAAACGAAATTTATTTAGTCTTTTGTATTATTTTATATCATCTTTGTTAGCATTTAAATTGCTGTCTTATGTAAATGCTTTCTTGGGACAAATATTTTGGTATAAAACATCTTTTTTTAAAAATATATATTTAGAATTGAATGAAAGCATTATATTGCCTTTTTTAAAAGGATTTTACGGGGTATCTTTTTTAGGATTTTTAGTAATATTTTTATTTTGGTTGTTTTATTTTCTTTTATCTAAGTCCTTTCTTAATCGTCAGACAATAGTTTTTTATCGTGCCGCAGGTATTACTCGTATTTTAGGCGCGAATAGTCGAATTATTAATAAAATATTATTTTATTTTATCGCTTATTTTATATTGGCGTTTACTTTCTTACATCAAATGTTTATGTTTTTGTACCAATGGGGAGTTAATAAAATTGTCAATAAGGGTTTGAATTATTTTAATAATGGTTTGAATTATTTTTCTATGTTTTTGGATAAAAAAGCAATTCCTGGTTTTAATGATATGAATTTGTTCACACAAAAAAAATCATTATTGCAATTAAGTGAAAAACTTTATCCTTGTTCTAACGAACTTGTTCAAAGCTTTTTTGGTCCTTTGTGTGAGAATGGTTTTTTTTCGATTCCACCTAGTTATCGAACTATAGTTAGTTGGGTAGGTTTTTTTATTATTTGTTTTTTCTTTGTGTATAGTATTTATCTTTTAATGAATTCTAAACGATTAAATAAAACAAAACCTTTAATGATGTTAAAAAAAGGAAATTCTTGAAACAATTTTCATAAAAAACTCATTATAAATAAATGATTTATTTTGTTATAAATAATTATAAATTTTATAATTTTTTATTAAAATAATAACTCGATTTCTTAAGATTATGATCCTTTGGCGGTTCGTGTTGCGAATTGTCCCCATGTGATGAATTGGTAGTTGGGTTGTTTTATCACAAATCTCACAACGTTCCGCTTTTAGGCGGTCAGTGAGATTCATACAACTTTGGAATATAAGGTAATATCAGGATTTCTCTTGTAGTTACACATTTTTTTAATCTTATCTCAAGAGTAGACAATCCATGATTCATGTTGGGTTTTTCCTTTATTATTATAAGCGATACCCCAAGTTGAACTAATATTAACTTCTTCCGAACTCTGGCAATTAACGTTTTCCGCTTTCCAACAGCTAAATAATTTAGATGGGTTAAAACACCTAGGTTGTTAGTTAAACAAAAGTATTGGATAAAAATTCCTCTAACAATTGTTTTATAAGTCCGGATTATTTCTAATTCGCCTCTATCTGCTAATGTTTCGTCGTGCTTCGCCTTTCCCTTTTTTAACCAATTGTATTCTACTCCATATTCTTCGGCTTTCGCTTTAAGAATTTGGATTTTTTAGGCACAGCCGTTTAAGGAATTCCTTGTGGCTTTCTCTTTACGGGTTTTATTGGTGGAGTTTACCTTTATCATGTAGGCTAAAACCTTGTCCCTTTGTCAGCTTTGACAATTTTTGATTTGTCCTTCCTGATCGTAAGTTTAGCCATTGTGTTACTTGGTTTTTGATCCATTCAGCCTTGTCATA
>NZ_JAOSIR010000025.1:0-6303 GCF_030586865.1 Candidatus Phytoplasma crotalariae | reverse complement strand
CATGGAATAAATAAGATTAGTTGTTTTTTATATCGCTTTGCTCATGATCATGATTTGAATTTTAATCAAAAAGAAAGAGAATTAATCAATAATGAGTAAAAAGATGGTTTATGATTTTAAAGAATGTTTGATTTCCTTTACTAAACGTAAATTAGCTGAAGAGTATTTTGGTTCTTCTGATATTATTGGGCACTGACGCGATCAATTATATCATCAAAACAACAAAAAAAGGAGAAACCATGATGAAATTAATTGTTTTTGAAGGCTTAGATGGGAGTGGCAAAACCACGTTGATTCAGGCCCTTTGTCACCAATTAACTCCCTTCCCTCAAATTTATCAAGGATTAGGCAGTAGCACCATGGGTCAGGAAATACGAGATTTATTTTTAAATTTTCCCCAAGTAGATTATCTGACCCATTTTTATTTAAGTCTCGCTAATATGACCCAAATCCAAGCGGAATTATTTAAAAACCACCCTTTAATTATCTGCGACCGTTGGTTACCTTCTACTTATGCTTACCAATTATTTCCTTTTTCCCAAGATAAGCAACAACTTTTATCGTTAAAAAAGCTCTTTCAGATCAATCATGAAATTATCTTAAAAAAACCTGATTTATTAATTTATTTAGATATTGATCCCCTTGTTGGCATAACCCGTAAAGAAAACCAAAAAAATCACCAAAAGGATTTTATCGAACAAAAACCGTTAACTTATTTTCAAACTGTTCATCAAGGCTACCAACATTATCTCACTCATTATACTAGGGGGATTGATAAATTAATTTTAAACGGAAATGATCCTCTGTCAGCCAATATCAAAAAAATTATGAAATATTTAGGAGCAATCCAATAATGGCTATCATCATTAAGAAAAAATGTCAAAATGGTAATTTATATATCTATTATAACCACGGCAAAATTAAAACCATCAAACCTGATGGCACCGTGACTTGGAAAACCAAAAAAATTAATTTTAAAAATGTTAAAAGACTCTAATATAAGAGTCTTTTTTTTATGAAGAAAGGAAAAAAAATCAATGAAGCCATTCACGAATTTAGCTTTGGAACAGATTAAAGTTTTTAAGCCCCAATCTTTATGTGTTCAAATCACGAAACTGATTATCAACCCCATGCTCTTCCACCATCCTTTTCACGAATATATGATCCAACATCATCATTTCTTAAATCAATATTTCACAAATTACCACTACAACTCCCAAAGTCAAAAAGTAATTCGCGGTAAAATCAATGAATATCTTATTTTATTCTATTTTCAAAACCAAGGAATTAGTAATTTATATCCTCAAGCTTATTTATTCTTTATTCCTGATATTAAATTTGATTTAGTGTTATTTACGCAAACCAAACGGATTATCGCGTTTAATTTTAAAACTTGTTTACGGGACCGTTATAAACAAGCTTTGATCGAAGGCCAACAACTCAAAAAACTGGATACACGTTTTGAATTTTATTTATTAACTAATAATACTGTAGAAGCTCAAAGATTAAACAAAAAAATCCATCAAGGAAAAACCCCAGGAATTAACCGAGTCATTGATTGTTTTTCATCACAAGCGAATATCTTTTTACAAATCTTACTGACTAACCAATTTATTCCCTTTCCCGATATTAATATCATTAAAAAAGCCCAAGGAGTTAAGCGCTAATGTTAACTAATGAACAAAAAGCCTTAAAACAAATTATCACCTATTTCAATCAAAACAAAAGAGAACAATTACAGTTTTATTTTGATCTGATTGATCCTCAATGGTTTTGTGATCAAAAACATCGTCAAATCTTTCAAGCCTTAAAATATTTAACTTTAGAAAAAACCTTTCCTCATCCTTTGCCAAAAAATCCATCCTCCGCCGTCCTTCTTTCCGAATTACTAACTTATCTTCAAACCCATTTTCCTCAAGATCATTTTACCCAAACCTCCTTAGCTTTTTTAAGTGAGCCAGACCAGACCGAAAATAACTTAGATTGCTTAACGAACTTAAAACACACTTATACCCAAGAAAAGTTATTTCAACAACTTTTAAAAATAATCCAACCTTCTTTTGACCAACCCGATCCTTATCATCGCCATCTTTATTACCAAGAAATTTTTGCCAAATTAAGAAAATTTATGGCTTGGCTTCCCCACCAGTCCGACCAAACCTTATTCACAATCCCCCAAATGATCAATGTTCATCCTGAATTTTTTCAAACTAATCGTCAAGCTCAAGAAACGATCCGCGCCGAATATTATCGTTTATCCGAGAACTTCCGTGGGTTAAATCAAGCCACCAATGGCTTTAAAAAAGGCCAAGTGGTGACGATTGGCGGTTATACAGGCTTAGGTAAAACCAGTTTTGTTTACCATTTATTGTTAGATATCTCCCAAATTAAACATCATGAAACAACTCGTTACCCCCAAATCTTGGTCTTTTCTTATGAAATGACTTTAGCGGAAAATCTAAGTCGTTTGTTAGCGAACCTAACCCGCATCCCGCTTGAAGTTATTTTCAACAAAAATTGGGAAGAGACAGGAATTTCCCCCGCCCTCTATAAGGAAAGGATGAAAATAATCCAACCTTTTTTGAATAATCTCCAAATTACTTTCAGTTATGATCCTACCAAAACCATTGATTATGTCTTAGATTTAGTTTATCGTCGTTATTTAGAACAACAAATAGATATCGTAGTGATTGATCATCTCCAAATTACCAAAGCGACTCATCATTTCGAAAATGATCGGCTGGCGATTGATGAAATTATGACTAAATTAAAAAAAATGGCTATGGAATTAAAAATTGTCATTATTATTCTTTCCCAATTTTCCCGCGATGCTTATAGTAATTTTTTAGGAAAATCCCCCGCGATTACCGCTTTAAAAGGGAGCGGAGGGATCGAAACCAATTCCGATCTGGTCTTAATGATGGCGGAATTCCAACCGCAATTAAGTAAAAATCGCCAAAAACTTTTTAATACTTATAATTATGATTGTCAAAAATTATATGGGGAGGCAGATGGTGATGAATCCCAAAAAATCATTGAATTAGCGATTAAAAAGAATCGGAGTGGGACCAAAAAAGACTTGCTTTATCATTTTGAAATGAGAACCCAAACCTTTCGAGAAATCGGTTATGTTTTGCCTGATTCCGATGAAGATGATTAACAGGAGAAAAAGATGTAAAATAAAAATCATAAAATCACTATTTTTGATGTTGCCAATTATCTTATTAAAACAAATAAAAGTAAAATCACCAATATGAAATTACAAAAAAAAAATCTCCTTATAAAAATTTTAAACGTTTTAAAATTCAAAAGTTATTCAATTCCCCCAAAGACTCTCATTTGAGAGTCTTTTTTTTATACCAATTTCAGAACCCAAGGAGAAAACCATGAAAAATCTCAAAAAAATTAATGTTTTTGACGTTGTTAACAATTTACTCCAACATTTTGAGGCTGACAAATATCAAATTACTAACATGAAAATTAATAAATTATTATATTACCTTCAAGGTCATTATCTGGCGCAATATCATCAACCCCTTTTTTTAGAACCTATCGAAGCTTGGCTGTTTGGTCCTGTTATTCCTCATATTTTTGGAGAATTTTTTCATTTTGTCAATAATCCCATCCCCAACAATTATCTTTGTGAAGGCAAGACTGGTAACGAAATAAATCCAGAAACTCAAGAATTTATCAAAAAAACTCTTCATCATTATATTCCTTTAAGTTCTTATCATTTGAGTGTCAATACCCACAATGAACTCCCTTGGAAAATTGCTTATAATCCACGGAAACAATGGAAAAATAATCTTATTACTCATCAATCTTTACAAAAATTTTTTGCCCAAGAGCAAAAGCAAGAAAAATAATAATTACCCATTCCCATAGCCACTTTAAGGGGCTTTTTTTGTTTTTTAACCACAATATATCTTGTTAGGAGAAAACTTAATGAATTATCAAGAACAAATCAAACACATTCAAACCCATTTTCCGATGATTGTTTTGTTAAAAAAATTAAAAATTTTACCGCAAAACTTCAACATCAACCACCGTTTTCCTTGTCTGCTTCATCAAGGAAAGAATCCCACTTGTTGCCATTTCACAGCGAATAATAAAATCCATTGTTGGAAATGCGGAAAAGATTATGATATCGTTGATGTTTATATGGCTATCCGTCAAATTAAATCCTTTTATGAAGCGCTTCAAAGAATAGAAGGATTTATGAAAACGCAAGAATTTAAAACTTTAGTAGACCAAGAAAAAGCAATAACCCCAACTACTACTAATCCTTGGAAGCAACTATCTTATCCTTGGAAACCAAAACAACCAGTTGACGAACAGAAAATCAATAGTAAAAAGCAACAATTATTTCAAGAAATTTCACCTTTATTCAACCAAATTCGCGATTATTATCATTATTTGTTAATGGCTAACCGCAATAACGAAAGTCAACCAGGATTAACTTATTTAACTCAAAAAAGAAAATTAACTCTAGAAACCATGAAAGAATTTAAACTAGGTTATGCCCCGTTATCTGATAAACCCTTATCTTTCCGCTTCCTCAATTACTGTCAAAAGCAAAAGATTAATCTGGATCAATTATTAGAATATGGCTTGATCAAAGCCAAAACTAGCCGCCAAGGAAAAAAATATGTTCACGATACTTTTCATGGTTCGATCATTATCCCCATTGAAAATGGTGATCAGCAAACCTTTCATTTTTATCAAAATCATTTCCGTGAAGTTTCTTACTTTCAACCCAAATACCAAGCTTTAACTAATTTTAGTCAAACTCCGACCTTTCATTTCAGTTATCGGTTTTTCGCAGCGTTACCTTATATGAAAAAAACAAAAACTCTCATGATTCATGAAGGTTTTTTTGATGTGATAAGTTGTTGGCAAAACAATATTAAAAACGTGGTCGGTCTCATTTGTGTTGCCCAACTACTTTCCCCATCGCAATTGGAAATCCTCAAAAAAGAAAAGATCAAAGTGATTATCGCTTTAGATAACGATGAAACAGGGCGAAAACGGAGTGAAGCGTTGGGAGAACAACTAACTTCTCAACAAATTCCTTACGAAATTAGAAGGATTTTACCCCCTTACGATCAAACTTGTAAAGATGTTGATGATTTATTACGCCAATATGGTAAGGCGGTTTATCAAAAATGTTTTTTAGACCCTTACCTCACTTATGAAGAGGCGAAAAAGAATAACTTAGTTGCTTTAGCGATTCGTTATTTTGGCGAAGACCGTGTCATTATTAAAAATTAAATTATTAGGAGAAAAATTAAATTAGTAGTAAAAAACAAACCAAGGAGACAAAAGATGAAAAACAATACCAATCAAGAAATTCGCATGGGGGGGAGAAATAACCAAACCACTCCTAATGACTTAATCCCCATTAAAAACTTTTTAATCAGCTTAAAAACCGATTTAATTAATCTCACCATTGTTGCCCATTCTCAAAAGAAAAATAATTATCAAGAAGCGAATTATCGTCCTCGAAATCAAACCCTCTTTGTTGATCCTCACATCTTAGAAGAAATTAAACAACTAAAAATCGCCCTAATTAATGATAATTTCTCTTCTAGTAATAGTAAACCATTACTTTCTGATTTAACCCCGCTTAAAAGCCATAATAACCCTCTTCAAAACCACTATTCCCTTTTCCAAATCAATTATCAAAATGAAAAGAAAAATCAGATCAAAAAATTAATTGGAAAAATTGATGTTTCTAAATTAGTAACTTTACAATTATATCCTCTAGATCCAAACAAGTTAGATAAATATCATAAACCTATCAAAACTAACTATAAGAAAGGTTTAAATATTATTTATTATCGTCAAGAAGATTTAAAATATCTTCAATCTTTTTTGACAAAAGATAAACAAGGTTATCGGGTGAAAAAGTTACGTCCTAAATATAAATATATTCCTAAAAACAAAAAATGACAATTTTATGACACTTCACTGACACTTTTATGACAATTTCTCTTTTAAAATAACCTAGTTCACTATTAGCTTCTTGAAGGAGGGATACTTTATATTTTATATCGATAATGATAATGATAATCGATATTTGATATTATCGAGATATCATTCTTAATCATTATTGTTATCGATATCATAAAATCCTTTGCGTTTAAGAAAATAATTTGGTTCTTTTAATTATATTAATTTTAAATTTATTTTAATTTTTAAAAGAAATGGCCTAACCAAGGTTAGTGTGTTTTGTATATTGACTAAAATAGCGCGAAAAGCTGTTTAATAATTCTCTAAAAAAATTTATAAAAATCTTTAATA
>NZ_JAOSIR010000024.1:0-6764 GCF_030586865.1 Candidatus Phytoplasma crotalariae | reverse complement strand
AATAGTTATTACCTTTTGAGGACAAGTGGATAATGGTGATAATATTGCTACTGTATGGTTGTGAAGATTTTTTCATTTTTGAAGTATTTCTTTCAAGATATCGATATTTTATTAATTTTACTTCCTACTATAACCTACTTTTAAGAACTACTGTCATTCATTTTTGTTTCCTTTAAGAAAATGTTCTTTATCGCTTGTGTTATCGATGAGAGAACATAATATTTATGCTTATTGGCCATAAATATAATAATATACGTAAATTAAATAATTTATAATTATAATAACATTGATATTATAACAAATCTCTAATTTAAAACGAATAATTCTAACTTATTTTATCTTTTATAAAAATAATTATTATCAAATTTAAAATATTTTATTTATTTTATTAAAGATTCTATTTCTTCAATTTCTTTAGGAATTTGAGCAGATAAATTAATATTTCCTTTTCGTTTGACAACAATATTGTCTTCAATTCTAATCCCTAAATTTAAATGATTAATATATAAACCTGGTTCAATAGCTATAATGCTATTTTCTCCGATAGGTTCTTCTGCATCTATATCTATTAAATCATGTATATCTAATCCTAAATGATGACTAATACTATGATAAAAATAATTTTCAATTTTTTCTTCAAATCCAAGTTTTTTCATACCTATAGATAGCATTTGCTTTCCATAATAATTTAAATCTTTCATACTATGTTCAGGTTTAACCCAATTAATTAATTCTTTATTAACTTTTAATACTAAATTATAAATTTGATACTGTATAGCTGTAAATTTATTTCTAATAGGAAAACAACGAGTAATATCCGAAGAATAATCATTAATTTTTACTCCTGCATCTATTAAACATAAATCGTTATTATTTAAATAAGAATGATTTTTATGATAATGCAAAATTAAAGCGTTCTTTCCTGAAGCGACAATGGTTTCGAAAGCGTTTTGAGCTTTATTCATGCCTAAATAATAATGAAAATTAGCTGCTATTTCAAATTCATATTGACATTTATTTAAATTTTGAAACAAATACATTAAAGATCGATAATGTAGATCAATAGCATTTTTAATAGAGTTAATTTCTGCGTTATTTTTCTGTTGACGTAATTTTAATAAAATTTGAGAACTATTGGCTATTTCGATATGTGGCCAATAATTTAAACATTTATATAATTGTTCATAACTCCAAGAATATTTTAATTCTTTATAATGGTTCGGAATATCAAAATAAATTTTGGGAGATAATAATTTTAATTCAGAAATTTTTTTATTAATCCAAAAATTAAAATCTTTGATTTCCAAAATATTAGTAAATGGAATTGCCGAAATATTGGTAATTTGTTCTTTATTTAATTGTTCATTGTTCCATAATTTATTCATAGGATCGATATCAGGAATAAATAAAAAATTTTGTTTGTTTAATATTGTTTTGATAAAAACTAAAATAATATAAGGTTGTTTAATACCCGTTAAATAATAAAAATTTTTATTAACTTCGAAAGGAAATAATTGATCTCCGCTTTTATATTGGGGATTACCAGAATAAAATAAAGCTATAGAATTATTAGTTATACAATCGAAAAAATTTTTGCGATTTTTAAAAAACATATATTATAATACCTCTAAAAATATTTATTTAAAAAACAATTTTTATAAATAAAATCATCTCGATTTATCAGTTTATTCATTTATAATATTAAACTTTTAATTAATTTATTTATTTTAATAGTAGTAATGAAATTTACTTTTGAATTATAAATTATAATATTATTATATTTAATATAATTTGATCTTTTTTAATTAAGTTAAAAATAATTTTAAAAAACTTTTTTTATTTTGGAATTAAAATTCTCAAATCAAAAAGCGAAAGGTAAAAATAATTAAAAAATGTTTAACATTCGATTTAATTTAAAAATTATTTTATATACATTTTTATTTATACTTCATTTAATTATAATTTGGTTTATTTATTGTTGTGTTACAAATCGTAATCAAAAAACATTGCATTATTATGATTATACTTATGCAAAGATAAATAATCATCAATATCTTGAAAATCGTCAACTAGTTGCGAAAATAGCTTATTTAGGATTGGAACAATTTTTTTTAGGTTTAAAAGATAATACTTTTAAAGATACTTATCAGACATTTTTAAAAAGTGAAAAACCGCCATTAGACATGGAAATAATTATAGAAAAAATTTTAAATCAAAAATTAGATACTGCATATCCTTTTTTGATACAAAGTACTATTGATTTTTTATCTAAAAAAATAAATAAAAGAATATCATTAATTATCGAGATAAAGAATTCTAATCAAACAACTTTTTCATGGGATTTCAATTCTTTATGCGAAATAATAGATAGTTCTATTCTTAAATTGAAGATGAAAAATTTTAATAATATACATTTTTATATTAAAGAATATAATGATACACCTGGAGATGGTTATTGTTTTTTCCATGCCCTTAAATATTTATTAGATGAAACTATACCTAATTGGTTAGATCTAATTAACGAAGATTTAAAAAAAAGCCCTAGTAAAGTTAATATTAAAAATTACAAATAAAAAATCCAAATTAATTAAAATTAATAATTTATTAAAGATAATAAACAATATGGTTTATTAAAAGAAATGGCGATAATATGAACAAAAAAAAAACAATTACAATATATTTATTGTAATATTATTGATTTGGTTCTTACTAATTTTAAGTTATTTTATCATATTTTTTTTTCCGATGACGCAAACATCTTTGAAAATACCGCTTGTAAATATTTCTGATAATTTTGATAATTTATCTAAAGAAAATTCTTCAATTTCTTTTAATTTAATTAATGCTATAAAAGATAAAACTTTTTATTATCATTTGTTTGGTAAATTTTCTTATTTATCGGGAATTTCTAAAGCTGCAATAGAAAAACAATTAAGAGAAAATTTTTATTTTGAGCCGCAATCTAATGTTGAATATAATAAAAATACTGGAGTCATTAAAATTTGTAATATTAATAAAATATTAAATCATAATATTTTAATAGGAGAAACTTTTTTTTTATTGAATGTAGGGTTTTGGAAAATGAGAGAGGTATGGACCTGTACTCTTCAAATTTATTTTATTGCATATAAAGATAATTATAGCAATAATTATCATTATAGAATAAAAGTTAAAAAAAGATAATATTGTTGTTAATAATTTTTTATTATTAACGATTAAATTATTTATGATATACAATTAGATTAGTAAATTATAAGATATTTTATTAATTTTAAGTCATTACATTTTAATATTAAAATTTTTGATTTTTTCTAAAACTTTTTGTTCATTATAAACTCATTATTCAATAGGAGAAATAATCTGAAAATGTATAATTCAAAAAAAATTTATAATCAAAATTCCAAACAGAATAATTCATTATTGATAAAGATTTTATTTATTATTATAATTTTTTTCATTTTTATTTTTAAAATATTAAGTTTTTCTAATTTTCGATTATTAGGATATAATAATGTCAGAATTTTGGATAATTTTAAACAAGCTATTGAACCTCAAATGGCTAAAGCAAATATTATTATTACACATGATATGGGAGAAAGTTCTCAAGAATATGAAAGATTAACTAATTTTTTAAATACTAATAATTTTAATACTTTAAATTATGATTTAATAAATCATGGTCAAAATATACAAAATCCGGATAAAGCAGGAGATATTGAAGATTCCCGAATCTTTATAAATGATTTGCATAATATTGTAATGTTTTTAAAAAGACAAAATAATTTGAAAATATTTTTATTAGGTCATTCGCTAGGCAGTACAATTAATAATTGTTATGTGTATAAATTTCAAGATATAGATGGAGTTATTAATATTGCTACATCTTCCAAAATTTTGAATAAAACTCAAGAAATTTTAGAATCTAACAAAATTAATTCAAATACTAAAATTATTATAATGAATAATTATGCTGAGCCCCAAAGATTAACTTTACAACAAGTAGAAATTACTAATAAAATTAATACTGTTACTACTCGTTTCATTTATCATACTATGTTTTTAATGATTAAACAATTTCAAGAATATTTAATTAATTATGAATTTAATTATCCAAAACCTATTTTTTTATTGCATGGTCAACAAGATAAAATTATTCCTTTTGAACATAGTCAAGAGTTATTCGAATTAATAAAAAGTCCTAATAAACATTTAAAATTATATTATCAAGGTAATCATAATTTATTAAATAATACATTTTATACTTTTGTTTATAAAGATATTTTAGAATGGTTAAATTATCAAATATCTATATAATTTTAAAAAAACTATAATAAAAAGGATTAAATTTTCTTAAAATTATGCAATATTTTATACTTTATTATATCTCTCTAAGCCAAATATTATAAAAACGGTTATTCTGAAAATCTTCTAAAATTACTTCTACATAATATTATCTTAAAAAAAGAGAATTTAGAATTTATGACAATTTTTCATAATTAGTCATAAAAAATGAATTCTCTTAAATAATTATAAAATTTAATTCGAGATTATTTTTATATATATTGATTATAATTTTTCATTTTATGTTTCATTAAAATTATTTTGTGTATTTTTATCTGGATCAAGTTGTCGCCAAGTTTTTCTAATTTCTTCAAGAGAATTATTATAATTCTCTTCGTTTTGTTGTTCACTTTCGATATTGATTTCGTGTCGAATTATGAATAAAATAATAAAAATTATTATTAATAAAATAATACGATTAATTAATTTAATAAACATTTTAATTTGCTCCTAAAAAAATAATATTTTTAAAAAAAACATTTATTCTAGTATACTAAAAATATCTTAAAAAAAATTAAATATAAATTTGAAATTTATTTTTATATATGGAAATAATCATTTTTTTCCAAAAATTAATTATAAAATATAATTTTTTTTATATTTTAATTTTGTTATAAAAAATACTTTATATGTGACTAAGATTATATATCTTGTTCTTTAAAAGATATTGGAGAAACAATTTTCAAAAATTTATTATATTTTTGTCAAAGCAAAAAAGGAGAATTACAAATATTTTATGATAATATCCAACTTTATCAAAACTATTATGGAACAAGATTTAAAACAAAATAAAATATCTGAAATTATTACTCGTTTTCCGCCAGAACCAAACGGTTTTTTACATTTAGGTCATGCTCGGGCAATTATTATTAATTTTGAATTAGCTAAATATTTTCAAGGAAAAACCTATTTAAGATATGATGATACTAACCCTATACGCGAAAAACCTGTTTATATCGAAAATATAGCAAAAGACGTACATTGGTTAGGATATAAACCAGATAAAATTTTGTTTACTTCGGATTATTTTGAAATAATCTATCAAAAAGCTATTTTATTAATCAAAAAAAATAAAGCTTTTGTAGATGATTTAAATGCGGAAGAATTAAAACAAACAAGAGAAATTCAACAATGTTCTCCTTATCGTAATCGTACTATTTCAGAGAATTTAGAATTATTTCATCAAATGGCTCAAGGTAAATTTAAAATAGGCCAAAAAGTGTTGAGAGCGAAAATTGATATGTCTAATCCTAATTTTAATTTACGCGATCCGGTTTTATATAGAATTTTAAATACTAAAACTTTAAAACAACAACATCATTATATTTATCCAACTTATGATTTTGCTCATCCCTTAGCTGATGCTATAGAAAAAATTACTCATTCTTTATGTTCTTTAGAATTTGAAGATCATCGTCCACTTTATAATTGGATCATCAAGGAAACTGAAATGATTAACATTCCGAAACAAATTGAATTTGGTAGATTAAATATTGTTGGCACATGTTTGAGCAAAAGAATTCTTAAATCTTTAGTAGATTATAATTTGGTACGAGGTTGGGATGATCCACGCATGCCTACTTTAATAGGATTACGCAATCGTGGATTCACACCTTCGGCGATTAAAAATTTCATTCTAGAAGCAGGACTTTCTAAAATAAATAGTAATATTGATAGAAGTATGTTAGATGCCTGTTTAAGAAGTGATTTACAATCAAAAACTAAAATTATTATCGCTATTATAAAACCTTTAAAAATAACAATTACTAATTATCCCGAAAATCAAATAGAATTTCGTGAAATTTCTTATTATAAAAATAGCGAACAAACAAAAAGAAAAGTTTTTTTTTCACGTCAAATATATATAGAACATAGCGATTTTCAAATAAATAAACCTAATCATGATTTTAAAAGATTATTTTTGCACGGAGAAGTTAGGTTATTATATTTTTATTTTATTAAAGCATATAAAGTAATAACGAATAATTTGGGAGAAATTACAGAAATTTTAGCCACCTATGATCCGATGACCAAAAGTGGTAGCGGTTTTAATCAACGTAAACCTAACGGTACTATTCATTTTTTAACTATAGAAAAATCTTTAGAAGCAACTTTTAATTTTTATTATGATTTATTATTAAAAGATAATAATCAAGAGAATTATCAAAAGTCTCAAGAAATAAAACATTTATTTAATTTTAACTCTTGGAAACAATATAAAGGTTTTATAGAAAGCAATTTAGATTGTAAAAATAATTTAGAAAAATTCCAATTCATTAGACATGGTTTTTTTAATTTAGAATATCAAAAAAACCAAATAAGAAACTTTAATGAAATTGTAGCTTTAAAAAATAATAAAAAATATTAGATTTAATTGGAATTGATTCAACAAATACTATTATTTAAAAAAACTCTCAGAATAT
>NZ_JAOSIR010000023.1:0-7064 GCF_030586865.1 Candidatus Phytoplasma crotalariae | reverse complement strand
GGAGAAAGTAAATTCTACCAACAGCGCTCTAAATAAGAAAACCACTAATAATTTCTTAAAAAGGAAAAGTAATAATTCCGATGTTGAATCATAAAACTAGCGAAAGAATATGAAGATGAATATAATTGGTTAAAAGAGGTAAAGATGAAACACGACAAAACGTTAGCGAAGAGAGACGAATTAGAAATAATCCGGACCTATCAAACAATTGTTAGAGGAATTTTATCCAATACTTTTATTTAACAATTAACCCATTTAAATTATTTAGCTGTTAGAAAACGAAAAACGTCAATTGCCAGAGTTCGGAAAAAACTTAAACTTGGGGGTATCTCTTATCTTCATAAAGGCAAAAACCAATATGAACCATGGGTTAACTACTCTTGGGATAAAATCAAAAAAATGCTTAACTATCAGGAAAATCCTGATATTACCATTAATAGATTTATATTCCAAAGTCGGACGCATCTAACAGCGGAACGTTATGAAAACTGCGACAAAGCAACCCAACTACAAATTCATCACATGGGGACAATTCGCAAGGCGAATCGCTAAAGGATTATGAAATTATTATGTATGGTTTGTCATCAGAAGATAACCAATCAGCAAATGCATAATATCAGAAAGAATAAGAACAATAAGAATAAATAGCTAATCAGTCGCGAGACGAAATTAGTTCTCGCAAGGGAGTAAATTAGGGAAAGCCGAATGTTGGGAAAATTGCTTGCACCGTTTGGACGGAGGCTGATTGTAAATAAAACAGCAAAGATAAATCGCTGAATAAAACATAATTAATCTATTCGTATTATATTAAATAGATTAGCAATAAATATTTCAAATAATATTATATTGACTAAAATATTATTAGTGATAAATTAATTTTTATGTTAAATTAGAAAATTATTTAAAAATTTAAAATTTTTGTAATAATTTTGTAATTATCAAAAAATAATTTCCAATATATGATCAATTTAATTTATATTTTTAATCATTATAAAATAATATCTAATCAAAAAGAAAGGCTTTTTAATTCTGCCAAAATTAGCAAACAATAAATTTATTTATTTATTATTATTAATATTGTTATTAATATTGGTTTTTATTCGTATATACGATTATATTCATTTGAATAATAAAAAAAATAATTTCAACAAATTAACAATATCCAAAGATAATTTAGATTTTAAAATGTCTCATAAAATACCAATTAACGATGGAGATCACATTATTAAAATTATTAAAATTATTGATAAACAAGGTAATATTAAAAAATATGATTATATTACAGGTAAATTGTTAAAGAAAAAAACTAATACAGATATTCAAAAAGATCATAATTATGACATTCATAGTATCAATAAAATTCAAGATATTGATGTTGATTTAAATAATTTAGCTAATGTGAAAAAAATTATTTGTCTAGATGGAACTATTCAAGAATACGATCAACAAAAACGTTTATTTTGTAAAATTAATTCTGATGGTATCATTAGTTATTATGATTATAATAATAAGAAAAAAAAAATAAATTTACCAAATAAAGATTATCAATTTGATAAATACTTATTACAAGAAAATTTTCCTGACGAAACAAAAAAAATTTATAAATATCATAAAATACAGGAAACTTTTTTGAATGGTATAACTAGAAACTATAATTATAACCAAGATATTATTCAAGAAATTTCTCATGAATATATTCGTGAATACAATCCTAAAACCCAAACAATACAAAAAATTATTTTTCCGATCGGTGAACAAAGAGAATATTACGGTTTTTATTTATGTTTTATTCATCAAGATATTTTAAATGATAAATCAGTTAGAGAATATCAATTGCAAAAAATAAATCAAAATTATTTTTATAAATTGAAAAAAGAAATTTTACCTAATGGTAATATTATAAAATATGATAATCATTTATTACCGATCCAAATAACAACAAAAGATAACATAATCATAACAGCATCTTATTCGGAACCAAATTTAAAATCAGAAAATAATTCAATTACCAAAATTAAGTTGCCAGATAATTCTATAGTTGAAATGGATGATACTAAAAATTATCAAATTACCAAAATTACTGATAACCAAGGAGTTACTCGAGATACAGAAATTATATATTTAAATAATAATCCACTTAATCATATTATTAAAATAATCTTTCCTCATGATTATATTCAAGAATTTGATGAATTTAATGGCTGTTTAATAAAAGAAACATGGCCTAATAAACATATTTTCGAATACATTTATTTAGATAACACAGCGCGATTAAAAAAAGAAATAACCCCCAATGGTATCGAAATCAATTATGATTATAATAATGATCATCCTTTCTTATTATCTAATATAGTTATTTCAGAAATTGTTAAAATTCCTTATCATTTATCTGATAATCACGATAATTAATTTTTGATTAAATTTTGGTAAATTAAATTATTTTATCCGAAAAGATGGATTTTTGATTTTATTTTTTAATTTATTATTATTTGCTTGCATATTATGTTTGAGTTTGTTATCTAAATTAGTATTTTTAATTTAATTTTAATTTAAAAATTAATAATTTATTTGCTATTATTTTTTAGCAATTATATCTTAATGTTAATATTATTAAAATTATAAATTCATTATTCTATTTTTTATTAAA
The DNA here is from genome assembly GCF_030586865.1 of Candidatus Phytoplasma crotalariae. Taxonomy (NCBI): domain Bacteria; kingdom Bacillati; phylum Mycoplasmatota; class Mollicutes; order Acholeplasmatales; family Acholeplasmataceae; genus Candidatus Phytoplasma; species Candidatus Phytoplasma crotalariae. Next base: position 4,417 of record NZ_JAOSIR010000023.1, on the reverse strand, counting down.
TTCTTATCATAAACAAAATTTTTACGAATTTAAATTAATTAATTACGTGATAAATTACTAACTTTATAAACATTTTTTGTTTTTCCAAGATTCTATGGCTTTTTCAAGAGCTTTCCAAGGTAAACTGATACAAGAGATTTTACTTGGGTTATCACAAAAAAATTTAAAAATTTGTAATTCTTTATTCAATTGATTAATATCAAATTTTTGCTTATTTAACATAGCTAAAAAATTTTTAATTTTCACTGATACTTGTTGAATTTTTTGTTTTTGAACCGTCATAGACATAATGCTTGCTGAAATACAACAAATTGAACAAGCTTGAGCATTATGGCGAATATTTTGCAAATGAGAATCAATAATATAAAGTTGTAATTCGATCGCATCACCGCAATAATTATTGTAGTAACGAAAATATAAATAATTAGAATTATCAGATAAACCTTGATTGTAAGGATTATTCAGATGATATAACATAATTTTTTTATCTTCATCTTTTAAATAAATTAGCGTTCACCTCTTCCTCTATTTATTATATTTATTTTCTTTATTTTTGAAAAAATTTATCTCTTTATAACAAAATTAAAATTAATTTATTTCGGATTTATTTTCATATTTTTTTAATTATAAAATGCTATGTAAATCTTTGATTTGATTTAAAATAGATACTAAACGATTGATATCTTGATCATTATTATAAATACCAGCTGAAATTCTAATAGTACTAATTTGATTTATTTTTTGAATAATTAAATTAGCACAATGTTTACCAGTACGCACAAAGATATCATTTCGATTTAAAAAATTTTCTATATCATGAGCATGAATCTGTTTAAAATTAAATAAAATCATATTAGTTGACGTAGGATTAAAAATTATAATTTGAGGCATTAATTTTAAAAAACTTTTGATTTTATTAATAATATCATTAGTATGTTTTTGAATCCGAGGTATCCCAATTTTTCTAATAAAATTCAAAGTTTTTCGAAAAGCTAAAATAGCACCAATATTTAATGTTCCTGGTTCAAATTTGTTTGGTAATTCGTTGAAAATAAAATTATGATGATTAACTTCACAAATATTACCTCCGCCAATATTAGGCGAAGATAATTTTTCTAATAATTTTTGTTTTCCGAATAAAATACCAATACCAAAAGGACCATACATTTTATGAGCTGAAAAAGCTAAAAAATCTATATCTAAATCTTTGACATCCAACGATAAATGTATTATTGATTGTGCTGCGTCTAAAATGACCAAAATATTTTTTTGATGAGCAATTTTAGTAATTTCTTTAATAGGTATTTCATCGCCAAAAGTATTAGATATATGACCTAAAACTACAAATTTTGTTTTATCTGATAAAACTTTACAAAAATTATCTACTTGAATTTTATAATTTTGATCTAAAGGAATAAAAATTAATTTAGCTTTCTTTTCTTTAGCTATTTTCATCCAAGGTAATAAACAGGAATGATGTTCTAATTCAGAAGTGATAATTTCATCACCAGGATTAACCAAATGCTTTAGCATTTGGGCAACCATATTTAAAGATTCAGTAGCGCCTTTAGTGAAAATAATTTCTTCAGGCTGAGAATTTAAAAATGTCGATATATCTTTTCGAGTTTGTTCGATTAAGAAATTACTCTGCATAGCCAAAGCAGAAGAAGAACGGATATTCATACCGTTATTATTATAAAAATTTTGTAATTCTTCAATAACCATTTTCGGCTTTAAAGTAGTTGCTGCTGAATCGAAATAAATTAAATTAGGATTTTTTTTAAAAATAGGGAAATAATTACGAAATTTATTAACCATATCAAAATCTATCTTTTATTTATCAAATTTATTTAAGATATCATATTTAAGTTGTTCTGGATTTCCAACTATAATATAGTCATAATTAGGCTGACCTGTTTGTAATAAAGTTTGTTGAACTTCTTTATTTCTTAAAAACCATTGCATTGCTTGAATATTTTGATTATTTTGGCAATTTTTTTTAGCAGCCAAAATAATAGCATATGACGAAAAAACAATATCTGTGGGTTCTTCATTTTCGTCAATTCCTAAACCAATAGAACCTAAACGTAAAAAATTATTATTTTGTCTCATTAATCCCGGACAATTAATAGCTAAATCATATTTGTTATAATCATCAAATAATTGAACTACTTTAAAAATATTATCTGTTTTAATAAATTGTAAATTCGAAATATTTTCAATATCTTCTAAAGACAAATTATATCCTTTTTTTTGAATAATTTGTTCATTAATTTTAATTAAATTTAATTTTTTTAACAACAATAGTGAACGTGATAAATCACATGGCGCTGTGAATAAATCATTAAAAGGAGCAAAAAGAACTCGAGCATTTTTTATTTTTTTTACATCTTCTAAATTTTTAATTTTTAAAGGACTGTTTTTGTGCGAATATAAACCATATTTAGGATGAAAAAATGGCTCAATCATTTCTAAACGTTCTAAAGGTTCAGGAATAAAATAATTATTATAAGCTTTCATAGTATGAAAATTATTAGCAATATTAAAATCAATAATCCCTTCTTTTAAAGCATCATTGCAATTGACTTGATATTTTTCTTTTAATTGTTTTTCATCGAAAATTTGTAATTCAAAACCAATTTGATTAATTAAATGTTTATTTTTTTGTAAAGTTTCTAAAGTAGATGGGAAATTAGTAGCTATTTTGATAATTTTTTTTAATTTTGTTTCGCAATTGCATGATTGACAATTAAACATTTTTTAATGGACCTTCCTTTATTTTTAAATTTTCTTTATAACCAATTTTGCACAATTCGATCTTTAAGTTTTTTTGGATCAGAGATCATCACATAATCAATTTCTCCATTAGTTGTTTGATTAGCATGAAATTTTTTAACTTCTGGATTTTGTAATATTTGTTGTAATAATTTAATTTCTTTACTATTTTCATTGCTTTGTCGCGAAATTAAAGCTATAGCGTATGATTCTACTAATTCATCTTGAGGCTCTTGATTATCAGAAATATTTGAACCAATTCGAATAAAATCTTTATTATATTTCATAAAAGCTGGCCAATTAGCCATTAAATCGAATTTGTCTGGTTGTTCGAATTGATGAGGTATTTGCGAAGTTTTAATAAATTGTAAATTATATGGATTACTAATATCTTCCAAACTAATATCTAATTTTTTAGTTTTAATAATATGTTCTGGAATGTTGATTAATCCTAAATTTTTTAATAATAAAAGTGAACGAGACATATCACACGGCTGAATAAAAGCAAAAGAAACGGCCAATAATACTTTTAAATTTTGATATTTTTTAACTGTTTCTAAATTAGTTAATTGTTTTTTATTTTTACAATTTATATATAAACCATATTTAGAATGATAAAAAGGTTGTATATAAGAAAATAATTCTTTATTTTGTTTTTTTAAAAATTCATTATAAGCTTTAAAAACATGTACATTCGTATAAATTAATCCATCTATAGAGCCGTCGGATAATTTATCAATACTTTCTTCCGTCCAATCTGTTTTAATAACATGTAAATCTATTCCTTGAGAAAAATAAATTTCTTTAGCTTTATTTAAAGTATTCAGTACGGCTTGTATCGGACTAGCCACTTTTATAGTTTGTAATTTTGATTTAGCAAAATTCATATTTTGTCCTTTCTAAACAATTAAAAAACAATATCTATTTTATAAAATATTTTAAAATATTTTAATTAATAAAAATATAATAAATAAAATAATTCAGTTGTTAAGTTGTATTAAAAATACGGATAGATTAATTGCGTTTTATGCAGCGATTTATATTTGCTGTTTTATTTACAATCAGCCCCCGTCCAAACCGAACAAGCAAGTTTCCAAGCATCCGGCTTTCCCTAATTTACTCTCTTGCGAGAACTAATTTCCCCTTGCGGTTAATTAGCTATTTATTCTTATCGTTCTTATTCTTTATGATATCATGTATTTGTTGATTTGTCACTTTTCGATGACAATCTTTACACAATACTTTCATGATACTTTGGCGATTCGCATTGCGAACTGTCCCAATGTGGTGAATTTGAAGTTGAGTTGTTCTATCGCAGTTCTCGCAACGTTCCGCTGTTAGATATGTACGACTCTGGAATAAAAATCTATTGATGGTAATATCCGGATTTCCCTTATAGTTACGCATTTTTTTGATTTTATCCCAGGAGTAGACCACCCATGATTCGTATTGGGTTTTCCCTTTATTAAGATAAGGAAATAGCCCAAGTTTAAGTTTCTTTCGAACTCTAGCAACCGATGTTTTCCATTTTCTTGCCAGTGTTTTCAAACAGCTATCTTCAGCTAGATAATTTAGATGGGTTAAAACACCGAGATTGTTAGCTAAGCAAAAGTATTTCAGACAATGGTTTGATAGGTTCGGA
>NZ_JAOSIR010000022.1:0-8373 GCF_030586865.1 Candidatus Phytoplasma crotalariae | reverse complement strand
TAACCCATCACCAGCCCTTGATAAATACTAACAAATTAAGAACGATTCTCGAAAGGCAAGAGTCAATAATAAATTAAGAAGCAGAAAATGTAAGAACATAGCCTCTTTCTTGTGCACTAGTCCCAAGAAAACTAAAAGAAAAAGTTATTAAATTCATCAAGAAACTTTTTTTCTCGCTTTCAAGAGGCAAATTTTACAATAGATAGCAAACGGATAAAATCCCTAAAAATACTAACAATCTATGCTTATTGACCAATAAATTTGAAATCAATATTATATTTATATTGGATTTTGATCGGTTTTTTCTTCTTATTTTCTCATGTTCTCATATGAGAGAATATAACTTTAATGTAATGTTCTTTAAATTTAGAACAAAGACATTAATGACAGAAAAAATCAATAATAACCTCAGAATAGATCGATTATTATGCTTAAGATAAAATTTCACACTGATGTTACTTGAAATTTGTAATTATTGTTTAAATATTATGAATATACACCAATAATTATTTTAGGTTTTGAATTAATGATAATTAAAGTTTACGATAGATTAAAATTATTAAATATAATTATTAACTACAAACAAAATAAATTGATATTATGTATAACATTTTAATATTTAATAAAAAAACCATAAAAATCAAATTTAATAAAATATTTATTAATTTATTGCGGAACGGGAAACAAAAATAAATGACATTAAATTTTAATAAAAATATTTCAATTTTTAGGTTATTTTTTTTATTTTTTCTTTTTATTTTTTTGGTAACAAAATTTTTAATTAGGCACAATAATATAAATAATCATTATCATTTATATCAAATTTTAAAAAACGATACGATCGAAAAATCCCACAATAAAACAGAAACAAACAACATTTCATCAAATTTTAGTAAATTTAAAATTAATTTAAAAGATTTTGAAACTATACAAATGTATATTTTTTCCAGTAATTGTTATAATAAATTTTCCATTATAAATAAAATTAATAATGAAGAAAAAAAAATAATTGAAAAAATTAAAAATAAATGGAATTTCGCTTTAGAAGTGAATATAAAAAGAGAAAACAAGATTCATGATTTAGACATGAAAATTAATCATTTAATTAAAAACCAAATATTAATTCAATCACAAATTGAAGAATTAAACCAAAATTTTTTTAAAAATGCAAATAATATAAATGAAAAAAAATTATTATATCAACAAAAAATTAATGTTTTGCAAGAACAATATAACTTTAATCAAGAACGTTGTCAAAAATTTGAAAGAATTAAATTTAATTTTATTGAACATTCGACAAGAATACTAGAAGCTCAAAAAAATAAACTTAAAGCAGAATTATACTCTTTTTATGAATTGATTGAAATGAATATAAATTAAGTAACTAAAATTATTCAGAATTAAATTATTTTTTAGTAATAGATATAATTAAATCTCTATAAAAAATTGCTTTATCAAAATCTAATTTTTTAACAGCTTCTTTCATTAATTTTTTTAATTTAATTAATTCTTTTTTAGTAACATTTTTAGGATCAAGATTGATTTCCTGCATAAAATCTTTTTGATGATTTTGACTTAAATTATTAATATTTATTTTTTTATTAATAATTTTGGGATTAACATGATATTTTTGATTATATTCTTGTTGAATAATTCGGCGTCTATTGGTTTCGGCAATAGCTATTTTCATAGCGTTTGTAATGTTATCTGCATACATAATCACTTTACCTTGAATATTGCGAGCAGCTCTGCCAATTATTTGAATCAAACTACTTTCATTTCGTAAAAATCCAGCTTTATCAGCATCTAAAATAATCATTAAAGAAACTTCTGGTAAATCCAAACCTTCTCTTAATAAATTAACTCCAATTAAACAATCATAAATTCCCATGCGTAATTTTTGTAAAATTTGTAAACGCTGCAAAGCTGGAATTTTGCTATGTAAAAAAGTCACCTTAATACCCATTTTTTTTAAATAAAAACTTAAATCTTCACTAAAATTAATACTGATAGTGGTCACCAAAACTTTTTCATTTTTAATTTGGCGTTTTTTTATTTCTTCAAATAAATTATGCATTTGGTTTTGAGTTGATCTAATTTCAATTTGAGGTTCTAAAATAAAAGTTGGTCTAATTATTTGTTCCACTATAGGAATATTCTTGTTTAATTCATATTTTCCGGGTGTTGCCGATAAATAAATGATTTTATCTATTTTTTTTTCAAATTCTTTAAATCTTAACGGCCTATTATCTAAAGCACTGGGTAAACGAAAACCATATTTAATTAATTTTTGTTTACGCGAGTAATCTCCAAAAAACATACCTTTAATTTGTGGAATGGTAATATGAGATTCATCAATAATAATTAAAAAATTTGAACCAAAATAATCAATCAAGGTAGTTGGTGGTTCTCCCTTTTTTTTTAAAGATATATGTCTTGAATAATTTTCGATGCCTTTACAATAACCTAATTCTGTTAACATTTCCAAATCATATTGAGTTTTTGTTTCAATTTTTTGAGCTTCTAAAAATTGATTTTGAGATTTAAAATATTTAATTTGCTGAGTTAATTCTTTTTTAATCCTTTTAATACTTTCTTTTAATTTTTGAGGATTAGTTGCGTAAATAGAAGCAGGAAAAATAATAACTTTAGTTACTTCTTTAACAATGGTACCATCTATCGTATTGAAAATTTGAATATTTTTTATTCGATTATCTTCGAAAATTAAACGAATTGCTTCTTTTTTTAAATTAGAATTTATGAGATCCAAAATGTTACCGTGAACACGAAAATTACCATTTTTTAATTGTAAATCGTTTCTACAATATTGCAATTCTATTAATTTTTTAAATAGTTCATCCATAGGATAATTTTGATTTTGGTTTAAATACAAAATAGAATTTTTATAATCTTCGATATCCCCAATTCCAAAAATACAAGATACAGATGATACCACAATAACATCATTATGATCAATTAAAGCGTTAATAGTATTATGACGTAATTCTACTATTTCTTCGTTAATAATTTTTTCTTTTTCAATATAAATATCACGAGATACAATATATGATTCTGGTTGATAATAATCATAATAAGAAATGAAATATTCCACTTTATTTTCGGGAAATATTTCTTTTAATTCCTGAAAAATTTGTCCTGCTAAAGTTTTATTATGAGCAATTATTAAAGTTTTTGTATTAAGTTGATTAATAATATTAGCAATGGTGAAAGTTTTACCAGTACCTGTAGCTCCTAAAATTATTTGTTCTTTTTCCCCTTTAGAAAAATTATTCAATAATTCTTTAATAGCTTGAGGTTGATCACCGCTTGGTTGATATAAACTTTTTAATTTAAATTTCATTTTGAGATTTATTCCTTATTTGTTTTAAATATTGACCAGTATAGCTATTCGGATTATTGATAATTTCTTCTATATTACCTTTAGCTACAATATGACCGCCTTTTTTGCCTCCTTGAGGTCCTAAGTCGATGATATAATCAGCATTTTTAATAATATTTAGATTATGTTCGATCATAATTACTGTATTTTTTTGATTAATTAATGTACGTATTAAAGAAATTAATTTTTCAATTTCAAAAAAATGTAAGCCTTTGGTAGGTTCATCCAATATATAAATATTTTTTGAAAAATAATTTTTATATATTTTTTTAATTAAAATTAATCTTTGTTTTTCGCCATCTGATAAATGATCTAATTTGCTGCCTAATTTTAAATAATTTAATCCTACACTAATTAACAATTCTAAAGCAATTTTAATTTTTTGATGATTATAAAAAAAAGTATATGCTTCAGATACATTCATGTCATAAATATCAGCAATAGTTTGATTTTTGTATTTAATAGTTAAGGTTTCAGAATTAAATCTTTTACCTTGACATTGATCGCAGGTAATTATAATATTAGGCAAAAAACCCATAAAAATTTTTTTAATACCTTCTCCTTGGCAAGCATGGCAAAAAGCAGAAATAGAATTTAGAATAAAACGGCGTTTATTATAACCTTTAGCTTTTGCTTCCGGAGATTGAGAAAATAAATTGCTAACGATTTCTGAAATTCCGAAATAATTAATTAAATGATATTTAAGAATTTTATTAAAATTTAGTGATTCTATATAAATAATATCTTTGAAATTATTTTTATTTTCTGAAAAAATAACTTGATTAAATCCAGGTTCGATATTGTTCAAATTTTTATTTTTTTTCAAACCTTTATATATAACTTCATTAAGTAAAGTTGATTTTCCTGAACCAGAAAAACCAGTAATCACAATAAATATATTTAAAGGAATATCAATATTAAGATTTTTTAAATTATTAACATAAGCGTTTCGTATTTGAAGAACATTTGTAGAAGATATTTTTGGTTTGATGATGCTCTCAAAAGAATAAATTTTTTTTAAATATTTACCTGTTAAACTATGTTTATTTTCTAAAATATTATCTATTTTGCCATAACTTACAATAGTACCCCCTTTATTACCAGCTTCAGGACCTAAATCAATAATATAATCTGCAGATAAGATCATTTCTTGATCATGTTCTATAATTAACACAGTATTACCTAGATTTACTAATTGACGTAAAATTTTAATTAGTTGAATATTATTATATGGATGTAAACCAACAGATGGTTCATCAATAATATAAATAACTCCTGTCAATCGAGAAGCCAGCTGATTAATTAATTTAATCCTTTGTATTTCTCCTCCAGATAAAGAACTAATGTTTCGATTTAAATTTAAGTATTCTAAACCTAATTTTTTGAATAAATTTAAACGTTTTTTAATAGCCGTTAAAGCATCTTGGATATTGATTTTTGCTATTGAATTTAATGTTATATTTTCTATGAAATTTAATAATTCATTAATAGTTAAATTGGTCAATTCATAAATATTTTTATGATTAATTTTATAAGCTAAAGCATATTTATTTAATCTAGCTCCAGAACAATGAGGACATACAGTTAAAGATTTAAATTGGTTTAACCAATTTTGAATATTATCATAATTAGCAAAATTTTTTTGATAATATTCCAGAATAGGAATAATACCGATAGGAAATTTTACACTTTCATTAGATAAATTATCAGAACCATACAATAAAAGATTAATAATAACTTTATTCATTTGGTTTAAAGGTAGATAAACATCGATTTTATATTTATCTAAAAAATCTTTTAGTTTTTCTTGAAGATTTTTTGTAGGATTATTTGGTTGTTCGAAAGGTAATATAGCTCCATTCAGAATAGATTTATTCGGATCTAAAATTAATTTTTCATCAAAAACCATTATACTTCCTAAACCTTTACAATGATTACAAATTCCTTTTTTTTTATAAAAAGAAAATAAATTCATTTTATTTTCTAATCGAGTTAAAGAGTTTTTGTCATCATTATAATTTAAATCAAAAGATAGTATTTCTTGATTTGGTAGCATAATTAATATTTTCTGTTTATGAAATTTTAGAGCTAATTCTAAAGAAGAAATTAAACGAGAGGTTATTTGATTGTTGATAGTTAAATGATCAATAATTACAAAAATATTATTTATTTCTTTTATTTCTAATTCATTAATTTCTTGAATGTTGTTAAAAGTAAAAAAATTGTTATTGATTAAAAAACGATTAAAACCTTCTTTCATGAACTTTAAGATTATTGAATGAAATATCTTTTTTTGACTATCATCCAATGGAGATAAAATTATAATTTTTTGGTTGTTAAAAAAATTTAATAATTTATTCATTATTTGTTCTATATTATATTTTTGATAAGGTTGATTATTTTGTATATCGTAATAAACACCTATATGCGCATAAATTAATTGTAAATAATAATAAATTTCTGTAATAGTACCGACAGTATCTTTAGAATTATTAACAATTTTTTTTTGTTCAATGTTAATTACCGGAGCTAAACCTGAAATATAATTAATATCAGGTTTTTTTGTAAATTGAAAAAATTTCCGATCATAAAAATTTAAAGATTCTAAATAAATTCTTTTGCCTTCTTGATATAAAATATTTTGTACTAAAGAAGTTTTTCCGGAACCTGAAATACCAGTAAAAACTACTAATTTAAATTTGGGAATTTCAACATCAATATTTTTTAAATTATTTTCTCGAGCGCCTTTAATTATAATTTTATCCTGTAAATAATTAAAATTTTGATTAGCCATAAATATCCTTTATAATATATAAAATTTAAATTTTTTTAATTTTCAATTAATAAAATTGCCAATATTTTCTTGATTATTAATTTTTCTATGAAAATTAATAGTAAAATTATGAACCTCTTCGCTTAAAAAAAATAAAAAACGGAATAAAAAACTTTTTTTATTTAACAAAATCTCTTGATTAGGTAAAATTAAACTTTCCAATTGATGTTTATTATTTTTTTTTAAAGCACCTAAATTAAATTTCTTTATTAAATTTTTTAAAATTTTTTGACTGATATTAAATTGCCCTATTCCGCCATCAACTAAAATTAAATCTGGAAAAGGCAAATTAAGATTAATTAATTTTTGATATCGACGTTCAATAGCTTCTGCTAAAGAATTATATTCGTTCGGATAAGTTTGTTTAATACGAAAAGCGCAATAAGATTTTTTTTGCAATTGATAATTTTTAAACACAATAACGCCACTTACAAAATATTTACCAAAAGAATGAGAAATATCAAAAACTTCAATATGATTAATATTATTTTGATACAATTTCGATAATTCGCTTAAAGCTATTGTAGTAGCTTCTAATTTAGCGCTATATAATAAATTATATTTATTTAAATTTTCTTCTGCGTTTTTTTGAGCTAATTCTTGTATTTGTTTTTCTTCGGCATTGAATTTGACTGAAAATTTAGTATTAATTATTTTTTTTATTTCTGGTTTTTGCTTAATCAAAGACGGATTTAAAAGAATTTTTTTAGGTAATAAATGATTTTGATAATATAAATGTAAATAAGTAATCATATTATCAATGGGATCATCGATATATTCGGAAACTATCTGATAATGTTCTTGAATTTTTCCTTGATACATTTTGAAAATATACAAAGAAATTTCATTTTTATTAAAACAAAAACCAATAATATCGCAACTTAGATTAGGTTTTAATTCGATAAATTGTTTAATAGTAATATTTTTTAAATGTTCTAAAATTTTTTGATATTCTTGTGCTTTTTCAAAATTTAATGTTTTAATAGCCGTTTTAATTTCATTTTTGATTTTGTTAAAAATATTTTTATTTTTGCCTTGCAAAAAATCATTAATTCCTCTAATATTCATAGAATAATCAATAGATTTATTAGTAGGGCAACAAGGTCCTAAACATTCATTAATTTGATAATAATGACAAGGTTTTTGGGGAATCGGTTGACAACGTCTTAAAGGGTAAATTTTATGCAATAAACGTACTGTTTCTTTCATACTATTGTTATACGGATAAGGACCAAATATTTTAGTTTTGGTAGGAACCTTTTTATAATAAGAAATTTTTAAACGAGGATGTTTTTCGTTAGTAATTTCAATATAAGCATAATTTTTATCATCTAATAATTTAAAATTGTATTTTGGTATATGTTTTTTAATTAAATTAGCTTCTAATATAAAAGCTTCTAATTCGTTATGAGTGATAATATATTCTACATCACATATTTCTTGAATTAAATTATTAGTTTTTGGATTATGATTTGTTAAGTAGAAATAACTTTTAATTCTTGAAAATAAATTCTTGGCTTTGCCAATATAAATAATATTATTATAACAATTTTTAAATAAATAACAACCAGATTTGTTAGGCAAATTGTTAATTTTAGTTAGCAAAAGAAAATTAATTTTATTTTTTGTTATTTTTAAAGACATATTTGATTTAATTACCATATTTAAATATTTTTCAAAAACATAATAATTTTAAATTATTTATTCTATTTATTTGTTTCAAGATTTTTTTGACTAAAAAAGGCATCATATACAGATGCCAATGAATTTATTTAAAAAAATAAAATATTTAATATCTTTTTGAATTTAATATTAACTTTATAATAACCGAAAAACAATAAAAAGGCAAGTTTTTTGATTATTAACTTTGTTTTAATCAAAATATATTAAATTTATTTTTAGTCATTTTGAGTGATAATTTAATTGCAAAAATAACAAAATTTTCTATCTTTATTTTTATTTTAAAATATTTTCTAAAAAAATTAATTAATTGTAGAAAATATTTTATGATTATTTGTTATCATCTTTTGATATTTTAATTTTTAAAAAAATTTAATAATAATAAAAAGGAAAAGATTCCTTTTTGGTACCTCAGGAGGACGCTGCATTGGACACCTTCGCTATAAGTGAAAGGGAAAAG
>NZ_JAOSIR010000021.1:0-8610 GCF_030586865.1 Candidatus Phytoplasma crotalariae | reverse complement strand
GATCGATTTTTAACTTTTTCTTATAAGACAAGAAATTATTGAACTAATTGAAATTATTAATGGCTTTTTTTAAATATTCTCGGAGGTATTTGTCCATTTTCCAGAGTTTAATATCATTAATATTTTTTGAGTCAAATAGCCACAATGTGATTGAAATCTAGATAAATATTAATCATATTTTTTAAGTTCTAATTTAATTACTCTGATTATTTAAGTAACAATTCTAAATGATATTAAATATTCGCAAAAGCTTAGTTTATTGATCAGCAAAAGTTTTTGGAATTTGCACTGATTCCATTGAATAAACAATAAATTACTGACTTCTTTCGCCCTATAAAGGTCATTAACCTTCTTCCTGAGAGGACGATTGACTTAATGATTCCGAATTAAGTTTTACTCCTCCGACTACTAAAAAGTCGCTTTATCCTTGGGCCTAATGACTTTTATCTCATTATTGGTTAATTTAATAACTCTGCCTTTAGGATTCTCCAAGTTACTCTAAATATCAACCTTGGTTCCTTAGGTGAATTGACCATTAGATTAACGGTGAGATTCCAGGTTTTTTTAATGAATAAACTACCCAATACTATTCACATATATTGATAGACTCTGGACTGCTCGGTCTCAGTAGTTTACGAGACAGGTAAATTTATTACATCTACTTCATTTCTTAGGCTTTCTTGGGCTTTCCCTTAGAACCATTCGGTGGCAGTATCCTTTTGACTAACTACTTCGTCGCAACCCGCTTTTAAGAACTGCTGTAATTCTTTATTCTTTCGTTTAAAAAATCGTTCTTATCCTTTCAGTGTTTATTCGCACTGGCAATTGGTTAAATCGCTCGATATTTAGGCATCTTTTGGCGCCCTGAATAGAAATAACATAATTAATTTTATAAAAATTTATATCAAAAGTTATATTAAACCCTCACCCAAACCGCACGGGCATATTCCTATGCATACGGCTTTCCGAGTTAAATTATACAAACAATAATATGTATAAATGTATAATTTAATCTGTTTTTCTTCCCCTTGTGTACAGGTATTACCTGCTCCTTGGTAGGACATGACCCCTACGAGTACTATAAAACTCTGTAAGCATTTATAAAATATCTAAGGCGGATAAATGATTAGGCATAAATGCTCAAATCTAAATTAATAAATACCTTATTAAAAAAAGATATTTGTAAAAATCTTAATTAAATTTTTTATAAGAAGCTTATCCAAGGTAGCTGTTTAATTATTGGTAAGTGTTAAAGATCGCATGGCTTTATTTAAAATAAATCATCTCATTATATTTATGAAAATATATGAAAAACGTTAAAAAATAAGTTTCAAAAATAAAAAATATTTTTCGGATAGAACTCAATTGCAAGATAAAGAAAATACAATTAATGCGTTTGACATGTTATCAACAATATTTATTCACGAATAACATATTTTTTTGATTTATTTTATATTATAGCTTTAATTTAAAAAAATTTCATGCTTATTTTAACTTCGCCTCGCATATATTTAAAAAAATATCAATATTTAAAATAATTATGCTTTTTGAATATGCTATGTTCCCTTATAAATTTTCATTCTCAGGTAAATTCAACGGCTTAGCATGCTATCCCTATGCTAGGAGGACCATATAATCTCCTAAATTAAACGCCCGAACTTGCGCACCTTATCCTGTTGTGATTGTGTTAAAATAGATTCATTTTTTAATAAATCAATTTCATCTGAATTTTCAAAAATACCAATACAAAACATTATCAAAGGGATTACTAAAACAGAAAATATCAATAAAGATAAACCTATAAACTTTTTATTAAAATTTAATGGTTTGTTCAAATATAGTTCACTCCCTTATTCAATATTCAATTAATTTTTTTACAACAATTAATACACTTAAATAAACTATTTTAATAAAATTAAATTTTTATATTATTTAAAATTTTATTTCGTAAATTTTCAAGTTTTAAAATTTTTTTCATTTTTCAAATTCTTAAGTTTTGATAAAGTATAATTTTTTAATTTAAATTTTTGGGTATTCTATCTATAGTTATCAAAAAACAAATTACCCACTTTTATTATACCTCAAATAACCTCAAAAATAAACTGGAAAAAATAAACTGGAAAAAACTATTCAATTCTGCGTTTTTTTCCAAATATTTGATATTTATATTATTATCTAACTTAATTAATATTTATTTAAATTGACTATTATACAAATTATAATAAAAACCTTTTTTATCTAATAATTCTATATGACTACCTTTTTCAACTAACAAACCGTTTTGCAAAACCAAAATAATATCTGCATTTACAATAGTAGATAAACGATGAGCGATTACAAAAGAAGTTTTATTTTTTAATAATTTTTGCATAGATTCTTGAAAAATAATTTCTATTTGAGTATCAACAGAAGCAGTAGCTTCATCTAAAATAACTATAGAGGGGTTATTTAAAAAAGTTCTAGCAATAGTAATTAATTGTTTCTCTCCTTGAGAAATATTATCTAATTCTTCATTAATCATAGTATTATAACCATCTTGCTTAGTCATAATAAAATCATGAACATTAACTTGTTTAGCGGCTTGAATAACTTGTTCTTCTGTAGCATCAAAATTGCCATAACGAATATTATCCATAATAGTACCATGAAATAACCAAGAATCTTGAACTACTATACCAATCATTTTACGTAAATCACTTTTCGGAATAGTAGAAATATCTATTCCATCAATTGAAATTGTACCCGAATTAACATCATAAAAACGAACTAACAAATTAACTAAACTAGTTTTGCCTGAACCTGTAGGACCAACAATAGCTACCATTTTATGTTTGTCAATCTCAAAACTAATATCACAAAGAATAGGTTGATCCATTTGATATTGAAAATTCACATTTGAAAATTTAATATAACCTTGAACTGAATCAGGAATAATTAAATTATTTTTCGTATCTAATTCTTCATTTTCTGCTAAAAAATTCAAAACACGATTTGCAGCGGAAGAAGTAGATTGCAAAATAACAAACATCTGACTCAAATCTCTTAACGGATTTCCTAAACGCCAAATATATTTTATAAAAGATTGAAAAAGTCCCAATTGAATAGTACCAAAACCTAATTTAAATAATAAATACGGTATTTTCGTATTTTGATAATTCAACAAAAAATAACCTATTATGACAATAAAAGTCATCACAATATAAGTAAAACTATTAATAATAGGCATTACTAATCCAGAAATCCAATTAGATTTAAAAATAGTAGAAGCTAATTGTTGATTTAAATTTTGAAAATCACTAATATTATTTGATTGTTGATTATATAAAATAATCTCTTTATGTCCGGTATATTTTTCTTGTAAAAATCCTAAATATTCACCTGTTTTTTCAAATCTTTGAATAAAAACTGAACGTGCTTTTTTATTAATTAACCAAATAACAGATAAAGAACTTGGTATCATTAAGCAAATTAATAAAGCAAATCTTAAATTGGCCCAAAACATAATAAAAATAATCATTATAATACTAAAAAAAGAAAGTACAAAAGCTACACAAGATTGTTGTAAACCATTAGAAACTGTTTCTAAATCATTTATAACAATACTCATAATATTGCCTATAGTATTATTTTCAAAATATGATATAGGTAACCTTAACATTTTTTGATAAACACTTTGTCTAATATTTTGAATAGATTTATGAATAATAACAATTATCAATTTATTATAAATAAATCTAGCAATAATACATAAAAAATATAAAAATAAATTAATAAATAATAAAAGAATAATATAACTCATATATTCCGATATAATTTTAAAATTACTTAGTAACTTTTGCCGTATAAAATGAAGAATAATATTATCAACATAAATAAGTTTAGAATTATTATTAAAATTATTTTGAATAAAATTAATAATGATATTTCCTTCAAAAATAACAATAAAAGCATCTATAGCAGCAACTAAAAAAATCAAAAAAATGCTAACCAAAATTTCTTTCCGAAAAGGTTGTAAAAAATAAAATATTTTTTTCAATTTAAAACCTCTTTTATTTTTTGCGAAAAAGCAATATTTTTATAAATTTGACATCTATTCATTAATTCTTCATGTTTACCAATATCTATAATTTTTCCCTCATCTAAAACAATAATTTTATCAGCATTTAAAATAGAACTTAATCTCTGCGCTACTATAATAATAATAGAATTTTTACGTAAATAACTTAAATTTTTACGAATAGTTAAATCAGTTTGATAATCTAAAGCAGAAAAAGAATCATCAAAAATATAAATATCAGGTTTTTTTAATAAAACCTTAGTAATAGCTAATCTTTGTTTTTGTCCTCCGGAAAAATTAGAACCCAATTCGCTAACTGGTTCTTGTAATTTGCCTTTAGTTTTATTAATAAAATCATAAGATTGAGATATTTTAGCGTATTCAAAAATTTCTTCAGAATTTGCATTAGATTTTCCAAAAGATAAATTACTTAAAATTGTACCTTTAAATAAAATATTTTTTTGAGAAACTACACCAATTTTATCTCTTAAAGAAATTAAATTATATAATTTAATATCTACTCCATTAATTAACAAACAACCTTTTGTCGGATCAATTAATCTAGGAATTAAATTAATTAAAGTACTTTTTCCAGAACCTGTAGAACCAACTACAGCAATTAATTCTGAATTTTTAACTTTAAAATTAATATCTGATAAAATCATTTTATCATCATTAGAATATTGAAAATAAACATTTTTAAACTCTAAACTTACAATAGGTTTAGATAAAGTTAAATTATATTGTAAATTATTTTTAATCGATGGTTTTATATTTAATAAATATTCTATTTTACGCAAAGAAACTAAAGCTTTAGGAAACATAGTAAACAATAATAAAAAATTTAAAATAGAATAAAGTATATGATATTGTAAATTAATACAATTATATAAACCGCCTAAATGAAAATCAGTTGATGCCCCTATTTTTAAAATATAAGCACCGAAACCAGTAGTAAAAATAATAGAAATATTCAATAATAAATAAAATAAAGGTTCCATTGAAAAAATTGAATTAAACAAATGAATATTTAAAAGAGCATATTGAGAATTTATTTTATCAAATTGATTACCTTCATAATTTTCTGTATTTAAACTTTTAATAACTTTAATACCAGTTAAATTTTCCCGAACTTTAGAGTTTATTTTTTCTAAAACTTTTTGTTTTTTTGTAGATAATAAATAATTTTTAAAAATAATACAAACAAAAATAATAACTAATAAAGGTATAATAGCCAAAACAATATAAGAAAAAACCATATAAATTCGATAAATTAAAATTAAACTAATTATCAACATAATAGGAGCCACAATTAAAGCTCTATAAAGGCTAGCCATAAAATTAACAATTTGACCAACATAAGTAATACTACAATTCATCAAAAAAGGAACACCAAGATTTTTCATTTCTATAATTGAAAAAGTCTGAATTTTTTTAAAAATATCTGCATTTAAATCTTTAAAGATTAAAGATGATGTTTTAGCGGAACAAAAATTAATAATTAAATTACCTAAGATAGCACATAAAACCAATAATAATAAAGCAAAAGTAAAAAATAAAAAATTTTGCGAAGCAATAGGATTATCAATAACATAACGACCTATAATCAAAGGAATACCGATTTCACCACTTGCTATAAATAAAACTGCCAAAATATTTAAAAATAATATAATTTTATAACGCATAATATATTTAAAAATTAATTTCATAAAACTGATTTTGTACCTTCTTAACTAAATAAAAATCAAAAAAATTAAATTTTTACTAATCTTTATTCGTTTTTTTAAATATCAATAAAAATTCTAACATTTTTTTAATATTTTTGATATAAAAAAAAATTAATTCATATTACAAAAAAACAAATAAGTTTTCTTGATTTAATGAATTAATTTTCAAAAAAGATATAAAATAATTTATTTAAATATTAAAGTAAATCGTTATTCATGTTATTCATATTATCAATATTTGGATAATTTTTTTCTAGTACTTCTTCAACAACAGCAGCACCAGTAGTTACCATTATAGATGCTATAGAAGCTGCATTTAAAACAGCTTGTCTAGTTACCGCTGTAGGATCCATAATACCATCTTTAACTAAATCCACAAATTGACCAGTTTCAGCATTAAAACCAAAATTATCTTTTTGTTCTAATTGTTTTTGAAGAATCATAGAAGCATCAAAACCCGCATTAGTTGCAATTTGTTTAGTAGGTTCTAATAAACTTTCTAAAACAATACTATAACCTTTACGAACACTTTCGTTTGCAGAATTTAATTCACTTAATGCAGTTTTATAAATTTCTACTAATGCTTTTCCTCCACCAGGAACAATACCTTGTTCAATAGCAGCTTTAGTTGCATTTAAAGCGTCTTCGATACGTAATTTTTTTTCTTTTAATTCTGTTTCAGTAGTAGCTCCTACATGAATAATACCAATACCACCAGTTAATTTAGCTAATCTATTGGTCAAATTATTTAAATCATGTTGATTAAAATCTTTCATATTTTTAATATTAGAAATTTGTGATTGAATTTCTTGAATACGTGTTTCTAAAGCAGAAGTTTTGTTATCAACTACCAAAGTAGTACTATTTTTTTTAATAATAACTTTATTAACTTTACCTAAAAATTTTTCATCTACATCTTTTAACTTCATATTTAAATCTTTAGAAACAAAAGTAGCTTGAGTTAAAATAGCCATATCTTGAAGCAATTCTTTTTGATGATCACCGAAACTCGGAGCTTCAACTGCAACTGCATTTAAGTAATTACCTTTTTTATTAGCGACCAAAATACTTACCATTTCATTATCGAAAGATTCCGCAATAATTAGCAAAGGAACTCTATTACTTAATGAATATTCTAAAATACGATTAATTTCGAATATACTATTAATCTTATGATCAGTAATTAAAATAGCAGCTTGTTCTAATTCTATTAAAGAATCTTTTTGATTTACTACAAAATAAGGAGACACATAACCTTTTTCGAATTGCATACCTTCAACAACATCTAATACAGTTTCAAAACTCTTAGATTCGTCCACATTAACAACTCCAGTTTTACCTACTTTTTCAATAGCAGCAGCTACAATTTTTCCTGTTTCTAAGCTACCAGATGAAATAGTAGCAACATTTTCGATTTCTTCTTGAGTATTAACAGAACGAGATTTGGCTAAAAGTTGTTGAGCTACTACACGAGATGCTTCTAAAATACCTTGTTTTAAAAGAACCCCTTTAAAACCGCCTGTGTCTAAAGCTTCAAAACCTTTACGAATCATACTCTGACCTAATAAAACAGCTGTAGTTGTACCATCTCCTGAAGCATCATTAGTTCGAGTAGCTATTTCGCATATAGCTTTAGCGCCGGCATTATGATAAGCGTCTTTAAAACTAATTTCTTTTGTAATAGTTACTCCATCATTAATAATTAAAGGACTACCATATTTTTGTTCTAATAAAACATTTTGACCTTTAGGACCTAAAGTTATTTTAACTGTATTAGCTAATAAATCTATCCCTTTTAAAATTTTTTTTCTTGCTATTTCGCCATAAACAATTTGTTTTGCCATATAATATTCAAATACTCCTCTTTTATCTTAATAAATAATTAATTTTTTAAAATTTTAAAAATAATTAATATTTGTCCGTTTAAGCAACTTCCGAGACAGGTTTGTGGATTATATCAATTTTCCTTCTTAGGCCATTTCAGGCTTGTCCATCAAATTATTTGGTGGCGAAGTCATCTTGATTAATTTGCTTTCCTCTTAACCCGCTTTTTATGGTCTGCTGTAGATTGGCATTCTTTCGTTTGCCAAACCGACCATCTCCTTTCAGGGTTTTCGGCCCTGGCTATTGGTTAAATAGCACGAAATTTAGGCCTCTTTTGGCGCCCTAATCTTAGCAATAATATTTTCTAATTTAACAATTAAATACTCTTCTTCTCGAAATTGAACCTTTTCTCCAGAATAATTCTTATAAACTACTAAATCATCCGTTTTTAAATTAGTGACTTGCGGTCCAAAACTAATTACAATCCCTAAAGATTCTTCTTTACGAGGGCTAGTACTAACAATAAGACCTGAAGAAGTACGTTCATCTTGAAATTTTGGTTTTAAAACAACATAATCATTTAAAGGTTGAATTAAAAAATTTGTCATAAATTTCTCCTTTTTTATTATAAAATAATCAAATTTAAATTTTTTTTATATAATGAAAAATAAATTAAAATTTTTAACAATAATATTTTCAACTATTTTATCAAATAAATTTTCAGAATTCCATTCTTCATCAAGAGATTAAATAAACAGTTATAAATAAATATTAAAATATGAATAGATTATTTTCATTTCGATATTCGGGAATTGTCTTTCCGATATCTATTACAAAAAGACCTTTTTTAAGCTCAAAAAAGTTTCTGACTGTCCTATGAAATAATATCTTATATAAGATATTAAAGTTCTTTCATCTTGCAAAAATCATTGTTCTTTGCCTTAGCAGGGTTCTTATAAAATATTTGCTTTGTCTTTTGGTCTGATAATTTTTATTACCTCC
>NZ_JAOSIR010000020.1:0-8700 GCF_030586865.1 Candidatus Phytoplasma crotalariae | reverse complement strand
CAACCCGCTTTTATGGTCTGCTGTAATCTGACATTCTTTCGTTTGTTAGACCGACCATCTCCTTTCAGGGTTTATCGACCCTGGCTATTGGTTAAATAGCACGAAATTTAGGCTTCTTTTGGCGCCCTCGCCTATAACATTAACTTTAGCTCCAATAAAATGACGATAGGGATTAATCTTTTGTTCTGCAAAATTCAAAAAAAATCAACCTCTTTCTAAAAAATATAATCAAATAAATTATTTGTATTTCCGAAAACCAGACTTCGATAATCTATTACAAAAAAGACCTTCTCTAAAGAGATGATCATCGGTTAAAATCCGATATTATGCTTTTTTATCGACCCTTTTTATTCAGATAATATTTTTTTAAAATCTCTTTTAACTTTAGTACTCATTTTAAATGTTGGAACTGTTTGCGGAGGTGTAATACGAATTTCAGATGTAGTAGGTATTTTAAATTTTCTTGATTTACGATATGACATTTTGAAAAAACCTAAATATGGAATTGTAAATTTTTCTTTTTTATTTAAAGTTTCACCCATTGTATCATATAAAGATTTAAAAACTTTCACAACATCCTTTTTTTTAATATTTGTATCTTTAGCTACTTTAGAAATCAATTCAGCCTTATTCATTATTTTTTGACTCCTTTATTAAATTTTAAAATCATTTTCAATTGAAATAATGAAAAGTTAAAAAAATATTTTCAACTTCTTACTAAGATTCAAATTTAGATAAAATAAATTAACTATTTCGAAAAAATAATATAAATATACATCGAAAAATTAAAAATTATGTCCAAAACTTGAATCTAGTTTGATTTTAGCATAAAAATAAATTTTATTAACATAAAATCGTTATTTATGCATAAATTTATTCATAATTGTTTCCAAAAGATAATTTATAGGTTTTTTTTCTATAACTACCTGATAAGCGCTTTTTATAATAGGTAATTTTATATTTTTATCTAACATCAAATTATAAAAAGCTTTTAAATTATTAATACCTTCGATAGTTTGATAACTATTTAAATAAATTTTTTTAATATCTGTTCCTAAACCTATTTGAATACCAGCTTGATAGTTCCGGGAATCTTCATTAAAACTTGTCACTATTAAATCTCCTAATCCTGCTACTCCTAAAATTGTCTCCAAAGAAAATCGCAAATATTTCATTAATTCATATAATTCTAACATAGCTATACTAAAAAAAGCAGATTTAGCATTATTTTTAAAATTATTCATATCTAAAATACCACTAATCAAAGATAAAACATTTTTAAAAGCACTACATATTTCGCAACCATAAACATCATTAGAACAAACAACTTTTAAATAAGTTGAATTAGTAAAAATATGAGATATAAAATCAGCAAATTTAGCATTCGAAGAAGCAGCCACTAAAAAAGTTAAATAACAATCGATGACTTCTTCAGCATGAGATGGCCCCATAATACAACCATAATTTTTAATCTGAAATAAATTTAATTCTTCATTAATAATTTCTTGAACAGTCTTATAACTGGAAACTTCTATACCTTTAGAAGCGTTAATAAAATGTTTTGATTGTTTTTTCAAAATCAAATTAATTTCCCGCAATAATAATCTTATTTTTTGAGCAGGTATACATAAAATTATTAAATCCGAATATAATAAAGCTTCAGATAAACAAGAAGTAGCTTGTATTTTTTTATTTAAATTTTTATCAAAAACAGAATGTTTATGTTGTTTAATACGATTTACATATTCAAGATTATTATCACATACTAAAACTAAATGACCGTTATTTGCTAAAACTTGAGCTAAAGTAGTTCCCCAAGCTCCTCCTCCTATAATAGTAATTTTTGTATTCATATATTATCACTTTTCTTTTTAAAAATTATTTTAATAGGTAAACCTTGTAATTCTAAATTTAATCTTAATTGATTTTTCAAAAATCTTTCATAAGAAAAATGAATAAATTGCGGATTGTTAACTAAACAAACAAAAGTAGGTGGTTTATTAAAAATTTGTTTTAAATAATAAAAACGAGCTTTTCCTTGTTGAAATATATGAGGAGGATTTAATTGAATAGCTTTATATAAAATATCATTTAAAACATGATCTGTAAAAGTACGTTTATAGTTTGAAAAAACTATATCTAACGTTTTTATAAATTTATCTAAATTATATTTTTTCAAAGCAGAAATATTAATCAAAGGCATATAATCCAAAAATTTTAATTCATTTCTAATGTTATTTTCAAATGTATCTTGAATTTGATAATTTTTAGCAATCAAATCAAACTTATTAGCAATAATAATGCAAGGTTTATTAGCTTTAAAAATCATAGAAGCAATATTTTTATCTTGATCGCTAATTTTATGACTAACATCCATCATAAAACAAACGATATCACTTTCTAATATAGCCAAAGAAGTTCTTAAAAAACTGTATTTTTCTTTACCAATTTGAATTTTCCCTCTTTTTTTTAAACCTGCTGTATCAATAATACGATAAAAACTTTCATTATATTCGAATAAATTATTCACTGCATCTGTAGTAGTACCAGGAATATTAGAAACAATCATTCTTTCTTGAGATAATAAAGAATTTGTAAAAGTAGATTTACCAACATTAGGTTTTCCAATCACACAAAAATTAACTACATCTTCATTTTTAATATTATTACAAACAATTTCTAATGGCCGCTTAGAAATAATAATATCTAAAAGTGTTCCTATACCAATACCATGAAGAACACTAATACCTACAATTTCATCAAAACCTAAACTATAAAAATTATAAATATTCGGTAACAAATTAATATTATCCATTTTATTTACTGCAACTACTACTTTAGAAATTTTAGAATATAAAAGTTTGGCTATAAAAAAATCTTCTTGTGTAACTCCTTCTCGAATATCTGTTAAAAATATAATAACATCAGCTTCTTGAATAGCTATTTGAGTTTGATATTTAATTTTTTCTTGAAAAGGTAAAATCTCAAAACTAAGACCACCTGTATCAATAATAATAAAATTTTTATTTAACCAATGAGTATCAGCATAAATACGATCTTTGGTAGTGCCAGCTTCAGAATCAACTACAGCTAATCTTTTCCTTAAAAGGCGATTAAACAAACTAGATTTACCTACATTAGGGCGACCTACAATAGCTACTTTAAACATTTTTAACCAACATTTTCTTTTTAATTAAATCCTCTATTAAATTAACTGTTTCTGCAACAGAGAAATCAGTATTATCTATCAAAATAGCATCTTCTGCTTTTTTTAAAGGAGCAATAGAGCGCTTTTTATCTTTCAAATCTCTTAATTGAATTTCTTTGATAATCTTCGCCAAATTTATTTGATCTTGATCTATTATTTTTAACTCTTTTTGTTTTCGCAAAGCGCGTTGTCCAATACTAGCAGTTAAAAAAATTTTTAAATCAGCATGCGGCATCA
Source organism: Candidatus Phytoplasma crotalariae (assembly GCF_030586865.1). Classification (NCBI taxonomy): domain Bacteria; kingdom Bacillati; phylum Mycoplasmatota; class Mollicutes; order Acholeplasmatales; family Acholeplasmataceae; genus Candidatus Phytoplasma; species Candidatus Phytoplasma crotalariae. The sequence continues at coordinate 5,255 of NZ_JAOSIR010000020.1, read as the reverse complement.
CAACAGTACCAATATCTCTTCCGTCCATAATAAGATAATCATGTTCACGAATTATTTGATATTGTAATATTAAAATTTTGTTTCTAACAGGTAACAAAGAAGAAATATTAGAAACTTTTTGTTCAATATAATAATCATTTAAATTAACAGAAAAATATTCATTATTTAAATAAAAACCATCATTTGTTAACTTAATATTTATATTTTTTAATATTTTTTCTAAATTAGCAATATCTAAATCATCATTATAACTTATTTCATTTTTTAATATATAAAAAGTAATTAAACGAAATAATAATCCAGTATTTAAATAAAACCATTTTAATTTATTAGCTAATAATCGACTAACAGTACTTTTGCCAGCTCCAGCTGGACCATCAATAGCTACTTTAAAATTCATAATAACAAAAAGAAACCCCTTATTGATAATATTTTTTATTAAATAAAATTTAATAAAAACACTTTCATATTTGTTTACATTTTATTTCTCGTTATAACGAGATACATAACAATCATTAGAAGTATTAATAACAATTTTTTCTCCAATCCCAATAAAAACAGGAACTTTTATAATCAAACCTGTTTCCAAAATAGCATCTTTATAAGCAGTATTGCTTTTACGATTATTTTCACCAGAAATAATAGGATCTGTTTGATAAACTTTTAAAACTATTTTATCTGGTAAAATAGTACCTAAAATATTATTTTGATCACAAAAAAGAAATTCAACAATAACATCTTCAGCTAAATATTTTTTAATACTTATTATATCTAACTCAGCAATTTCAATTTGTTCATAAGTATTTTCGTTTACAAAAACATATATTCCGTTTTGTATATAAGAAAATTTCAATTTAACTTTGTTTACTAAAGCTGTTTCAATTTTAATACCTGAATTAAAAGTATATCCTATAATACTACCTGTTTTTAAATTTTTTAATTTACTTCTAACAAAAGCAGAACCCTTGCCAGGTTTAACATGCAAAAAATCAATTATTTGATAAATATTATTTTTTAATTTAATAGTCATTCCTGTTTTAAAATCATTTGTGTTAATCATTTTGTTTACCTTTTTTCAAAAAATTTTTAATTATATCGATAGCTTTAACTTCTAATTCAGGATCTAAAGCTTCTAATTGTACTAAAGATGACATTTGATTCATAAACCAAGTTTTTTGTCTTTTAGCATATTTAAGAGTTTTAGTAATAATCAAATCATAAGCTTGTTGAAAAGAAATCTTTTTTTCTAAAAAATCTTTAATCTCTCGATAACCAATAATATTAAAATTAGCATTAGGATATTTATTTAGTAAATATTTAACTTCTCCCACAAATCCTTGTTTCAACATTTGTTCTAACCTTAATATAATACGTGGTTTCAAAAATTGAGGCTCTAAATTCAAATAAATAGTTAAAATATCAAATAAAGGTTTATTTGAACCACTTTTTTGAGATCTTAAACTATTACACATAACTTGACGATAAGCGCTAATAACTCGACGAGAATTTTTTATATCTATAACTAATTTCGGATCTTTTTGAAAAATTAATTTTAACATATTTTCTAAAGTACAATTTTGATAAGATTTATTTTCATAATCTTCCGAAATAGCCAATTCATAATCAAACAAAGCAGCTTTAATATAAAGGCCACTTCCTCCTACTATAAAAGGGGTTTGAATATTCAAAATTTTATTTCTCGCATCTTGTTGGAAATTAAAAATATTATATTTATCACCAGGATTAATATTATCCAACAAATGATGAGGTATATGAGTTTCTTTAAGAGAAATTTTAGCTGAACCAATATTAAATTCTTTATAAATTTGAACTGAATCAGCATTAATTATTTCTCCACAAAAAAAATCAGCTAATTTCAAAGAAAGAGAAGTTTTACCTGAAGCAGTCGGGCCTGTAATAACTATAATTTTTTTTTGTATTTTATTATTCATGATACTTAATTTTCATAATTTTTTGTTTTTTTCCTAAAGTTAAAACAACTCCATTTAACTGTCTTTTGCCTTGAGCAATTTTATGTTTTAATTTGTGATTATTTAAAAAATTATTAATAATAATATTTTTATCTTGACCTATTATACCATCTAAAGGTCCTGTCATACCTGCATCAGAAATATAAAGAGTTTTTTTAGGCAAAATTCTTTCATCATTAGTCTGAACATGAGTATGAGTTCCTACGATAGCATTAATTCTACCATCAAAATAATTTGCTAAAGCTAGTTTTTCGCTAGTTGCCTGAGCATGAAAATCTAAAAAAGCATAATGATATTTATTTTTATAAACTTTTAAAACATGTTCTATTTTTTTAAAAGGGCAAGATAAAAATTTATTATTCATAAAAACTCGACCCAAAGCGTTCATAATTAAAAGTTTTTTATCTTTATACTGAATAATTTTATGACCACATCCAAGATGCAAACTATCATCATTCAACGGTCTTATAATATTAGTATTTTCTATAAATGACTTTAAATCATGATTTTTCCAAGTATGATTACCTAGAGTAATCATATTAACACCTGAAATTTTTAAATTATAAAAACTTTGGAAATCTAAACCTTGTCCTTCTGCGGCATTTTCAGCATTCGCAATAACAATATTGATTTTATAATGTTGTTTTAAAAAATTAATTTTTTCAATTAAATAATTAATTCCTATCGAACCGCAAATATCTCCAATAAAAAGAATATTCATAATGATACTACCTTTGTATTAAACTTAACTAATACTTAAATTTGAAATTTCGGTTAAACGAACTTCTCTAATAACAGTTATTTTAATACTACCATTATATCTAATATTTTTCATAATTTGATCTTTAATTGTTTGAATTACTGTAAAAATAGCTAAATCATCAATTTGTTTAGGATCCACAATAACTCTAATTTCTCGGCCAGATTTAATAGCATAAGATTTTTCTACACCAGGAATTTTATTAGCAATTTCTTCTAATTGAGTAATTCTTTTAATATAATTATCTAAAGAATCACGACGAGCTCCTGGTCTAGAAGCGCTAATAGCATCAGCAATAGCAACTAAAACAGCAATAATACTACTAGGTTCTTGATCTTCATGATGAGATGCTACAGCATCTATTACTTCTAAAGGTTCTTTATGTTTCATAACAATATCTAAACCTATTTTAACGTGACTTCCTTCTAATTGATAATCTAAAGATTTTCCAATATCATGTAATAGTCCTGCACGACGAGCTAATACTTCATTTTCCCCTATTTCTGCAGCTAATTTGCCTGCTAAAAAAGATACTTCTAAAGAATGTTTTAAAACATTTTGTCCATGACTAGTACGAAAATGCAAAGAACCTAATAATTTTATTAATTCTTCATCCAAAAAACCTATTTTAGCCTCTAAAATAGCTTCTTCGCCTATATCTTGAATAAAATTATCAAATTCATCTTGAACCTTGGTAAAAGTTTGTTCTATACTAACAGGTGTAATACGACCATCTAAAATTAAATTTTCTAAAGTACGACGCGCTATTTCCCGTCTTTTAGAATCAAAAGAACTTAATATAACAGTATTGGGTATATCATCTATAATTAAATCTACCCCTGTTATAATTTGAAAAGTTCTAATATTTCTTCCTTCTTTGCCAATAATTCTCCCCTTTAATTCATTATTATCTAAATAAACTATATCCACATTATTTTCGGAAGAAATTTTACGAGATAATTGTTGCATAGTTGATACTAGCAAAACATGAGCTTTCTTTTTAACTTGAAATTTATATTCTTCTTCTTGAGATTTAATATAATTCATAATTTCTTGTTGAGAATTTTTACGAATTTCTTCCATAATAATTTGTTTAGCTTGTTCTTGAGTTAAAGAAGCGATATGTTCTAATTCGTTCTGTCTCTTTATAATAAGATTTTGAACTTTATTTTGCATTTGTTCAATTTGCTCTTGAGAAATATTAATTTTTTGTTCTTTCATGTATAATAATTCTTCTTTATCATTTAAATATCTAGTTCGAGAATTTAACAATTCTTCTTTATGAATAATTTGTTCTTCTAAATTAACAATTATTCGTCTTCTCAAATTCAAATCTTCTTCAACTTCTTTTTTTAAAATATGGATTTCTTGTTTAGCTTTTGATATCATTTCTTGAGCTATCATTTGAGCACTAGAAATTTTTTCTTGAGCTTTTTGTTTGGTCTTTTGTATAATTTTTTTAATTTTTTGTTGATAATAAAAAATTAAATAATACAATAATCCTAAAATAACAATAATTAAGGGCAAGTAAATAAACAAAGCAAGGAACCATTTTGTTGATGTTCCTAACATGATAATAAATTTATGCCTTCCATTTTAATTATTTATTTTCAATATTATTTAAAAATTAATTGATTAAAATATAATGTCAAAAACAAAATAATTTATAATTAAAATTTATTTCATAATTTAAAATAAATAATTTAATTTTTTTTAAAAACAAAAAAAATAAACAAATTAATTTTTAATTAATTTGCTTATTATAATGAAAATTTATAAAAAACTACATTTAAGTTATTAAAATAATATAATTAAATATTACTAAACACAAATAACACTATATATATTCTATATAAATATTAAATTATTTGATTTTCTTAAATGAGTTTTTAATGGATAATAGTTAAAATATTTATATATTTTAATTTAAAATAAAGCAACTTTTAAATTTTATGTACTTTAATAAATTAAGAAATTTTATTCAAAATTGTCAAAAACTATCTAAAAGCAAAAATCATTTTAGAAACAAATACACGAACTACACCAAACGAAGCAACAAATAAAGATGTTACATATTTCAAACCAAAACTACGAGGTAATGTTTTTTTGGAAGACGAAATCTCTTTAATTGAAGATTTTTTTTCGAAGACATTATTTATTTGATCTAAATTTTTGTCTATCAAACTATCGGAAAGTAAAGAAAGTTTTTCGTTCTCTTCGTAATTATAATCTATTGATTGAAGTGAATCTTCATTTGAAATAATAGAAGATATTTGTTCATAAGAAGTATGTTTTGCGGATTCTAAAAAGTTATCGCCATATTCTTTGAATTTTTTTAAGACTTTTTTTTATTTTTTAAATTTATTGGTTTAATAGATTGAGATTTATCCTCTTGTAAACCCGATGGTATGATTGGTTTTTGTAATTGAGATGTTTTTATCTTATTAGAATCTCTTGTATCAACTAATTGATCGTTAGTTGGTGAAACTGAATTATTCTTTCCC
>NZ_JAOSIR010000002.1:0-35427 GCF_030586865.1 Candidatus Phytoplasma crotalariae | reverse complement strand
TCTTCGTAATAAATCCTTCCAATAAATAAAAATTATTTATTAGAATATAGTTAATATTTAATAATTTTTTATGATAAAAATATCATAATAAATAAATAAAATATCATCTTCAGTTTTCAAAGAAGTAATGATCAATAAACTAATATGGTGGAGGGAGACGGATTCGAACCGCCGTACCTTTCGGAACAGTTTTACAGACTGCTGCGTTTAGCCACTTCGCTATCCCTCCATTTAAAATATTATTAATTGTAAAATATATTTATATTTTTTTACTTAAAAAAACTTACTAATTGATTTTAACATAATTTAATGATAAAAATATATATATTTTTTTTATATATATAAAAAATTTCAAAAATAAAATTATTTTTTTAATATTTCAAAAATATTATTTTAATTCCTGATATTTATTATACACAAAAAGAATGTTTTTCGGCAAATAATCAGGAATTATCTTGAACATTATAAATATTGTTTAATATTTTTTTAATTTTTGCATTTTTCTGAATATAATTTGTTTATTAATAAGTGTTTGCAAAATAGTATAAGAATTACCTATAATCCAATATAAAGATAACATAGAATCACGAAAAGAGAAAAACATCATAAAAAGAATCATCAAATAACTAAAAAATTTCATCATTTGTTCTGGTTTAATTCTATTAAATTCATTCGAGGTTAATAAAACATTTTTATTTTGTATAATTTCAGAATTTTTCATTATTAATTTATTCAAAATAAACATACTAAAACCTGTTATTAAAGTGAGTGATATAGAAAAAAATAAATTGTCATTATTATTTTCTAATTGTAAATTTATTACACCTAAAAAAGATTTTTGATTATAAATTTTAAAAATACCACCAGGGATACGAAAACGACGTAAAACCCGAAACATAGCCAAAAATAAAAACATTTGACAAAAAGACATTAATAAACCAGAAAACATATTTAAATTATACTTTTTATAAACTCGTAGAATCTCTAAATGCATTTTTTTTATTTCCATAGGATTTTTAGATAAAGAATATTTGTTTTGAATTTTAGCAATTTCTGGTTGCGCCAAATTCATATTAAAAGCAAAATTATTAGTTTTAGTATAAATAGGCCATGATAAAGTTCGGATTAAAATAGTAGTTAATACAATTCCTAATCCTAAATTACCTAATATAAAACCATCTACTCCGTGAGAACCTATAGAAGAAAAAAAATTTAATAAAGAAGCTATAAAAATAATTAAAAAATTCCAAATATAACCAAAACCTAAAAAATTACTCCACTCTAATTTTGAAGGCCATTGGATAGGTAAATCTTCTTGATCATTCACAAAAATCTTTAAACCTAATTGTGGATTATTAGAAATATCATTTTTTAAAATAAAAAAATTTATTTTTTTAATTTTAGAATCTGAATCTAAATATTTATGACGAATAATATTATTATAATCTTGATTAGATATTTCTTTATTATTCTCCAAATCTTTATAAATTTGAAATTTTAATAAATCTTGTGACGAAATTGAATTAATTACATTTGTTTTAGGTTCAATATTTTTTATAAATAACATTTTAAAATCTTTTTCTTCTACAAAACGATTTAAAAAATAACTTCTACTAATTCCTGTTATTACTGTAAAAAATTTTTTTAATATAATAATTTTCTGGTCTAAAGAGATATTAAAATTATTAAAACTAAAATAATATTCTAATCCTAAACATATTTGAGTTATTGTTTCCTGTAATTTTTTTTTTACATAATCATTCCCATTTTTACTATCTAATAAATACCATTTTAAATTGCCATTATCTTCAAGTTCGCAAACAAAAATATCTAAAAATTTTTGACATTCATATAAATCAAAATTTTTTGATTTAAGTAAGTTATTAAATAATTTATCATCTGAAATATTACTATTATTTTCTTTCTTTATAAAAACTTTTAAATCAATAATATTAGGTTCAGAATTAATAATTTTTGTATTACTAAAAAATAACTCTCTAATACTAACAGTTATTAACAAACAAAATAAAAAAATAATTAAAAATCTTTTTAAAAAAATAAATTTATCATCACTCATATATACAATAAATATCCTTATCAGGAACTTATAAGACGAGATTTTCTCAATAAAACTGATAATTTTACAGATAAATCGACAAAGTTCAATTTTTTTGCTGTCGGTTTAATAATAATAATAAAAAAAACATTAGGTTTTAAAACTGAAGAATAATTATAAACGATTGCCCTTATACGACGTTTAATTAAATTTCTCTCATGAGATTTTCCATATCTTTTATCGAGATAGATTAACGCGGTTTAGAAAAAAGAAATGATAATAACTTTTTTCATATTCGCAATTAGCCCCCCACAGAACCGGACAAGCCAGTTTCCCAGCATCCGGCGCCTAATATCTTATAATCTCAGATATTGAAACTCTTTCGCCATGTAAAGGTTATTACCCTTCGCCTTGATCAGGTTCTTCTCAAATATTCCAATTCCAGAATTAAACTGACGACTACTCTAAGTTTCGCTTTTCCCTTGAGCCTAGTACTACTAGTTTTAACCCTAAGAGGGTGCTTTTAGGGAGATCAAAGTTACCACATAATTCTACGGGAAGTTTTAGGGACAGTTTACCATCATTAAAGTTAAAAATATCGGTAGAAGCTTGATTAATTTAGATGGGAAAGTGTAAGAAGGGGTTAACTGATTTAACCTAATGGATAATTTACATAATGCATTAACAAAACATCATATATCCTTCCTAATCCTGGTTACAATATCTTACCAAAATGTTTTCATGAAACCACTTTACTTAACTGCTTAGGGACTTGCACCTTTTCCTTGACTTCTGGTCTGGCGTCGACTTGTTGACTAGATATTTCGTCTCATCTCGCTTGCGTGCTTTTGCTGTTATCAACTTTTCTTTCGAACTAGTTGATCAAGCCCACCTTGTGGTGTTTACGTGACCTCTAGAGAGATTATCACTCTAGGCTATGCGTTAAATAGCAGAATTATGAGCATCTTTTGCGCCCGTTAATACTTAAAGCAAATTTAAAATTCAAAGTTTTATTATAATAAATATAATATATTTTAAAAAAATAATTAGCTACACTTTTATTTTCATGTTGGAAAATTAAATTAATTTCTTTATTTTTGCTTAAAATAAATTTTTTTTTCATCATAATAATTTTTTAAATTTGATTAATTAAAATATTATAAAAAATAAAAATTTTAATTTTATTCATAATACTAAACTGTTAATTGATAACGTCCTTTAGATCTTCTATTAGATAAAAGACGGCGACCACTAGAATTAGACATTCGTTTTAAAAAACCATGTGTTCTTTTTCGTTTAATTTTACTAGGTTGATAAGTTCTTTTCATTTTTCTTAATATCTTTCCTTTGGAATATTTTCAATTTCATTAACAACTAAAATAAAACAATAAAAACTATTAATATTAGTTAAATTTCTAAAGATGGAGGTTTGGCCATTTGTCTGATGCTAGTTTCTTTAAACAACTGGATTAGGCGATGTAGTTCGAGTACGTTAGTTGACTTAAATTCCTTATCATACAAAAATATGAGATAATACCTTGAACCATTCATTAATAAGGAGTTAATAATTGTTCTAACGCTTTTAGGATAATTTTATCTTGCATTAAAGGTCTGGTTTTATCCTTTCCTTTTGGAAGATACACTCTTTGAACTGGATTCGGATTGTCTTAGTTATGAACGTATTTTTGGTGATCCTTATTTAACTAATTTGCTTTCGTCGCAACCCGCTTTTATGGTCTGCTGTAATCTAACATTCTTTCGTTTGTCAGACCGACCATCTCCTTTCAGAGTTTATCCACCCTAGCTATTGGTTAAATAGCACGAAATTTAGGCCTCTTAGGAGATCTTATTTAAATTATAAATATTTTTAGTTTAATCCAGTATTAACAACTTTAACTAAATAAAATTTCTTGAACCTGTTTTTGATCTAATTTTTCTATTAATAGAGTTAATAAATTAACAGTATGAATTATATCTTGTCGATGAACAATAGACGCGTGAGAGTGTATATAACGAGTAGGTACCGAAATTACTAATGCTGCAGCACCTATATGACGCGTATGCATGGCAGCAGCATCTGTAGTTCCGCCTTCTGGAGCAGCTTCTTGAAAAGGAATATTATTTTTTCGAGCCACTTTTAATACAAATTCTCTTAAAGCTGTATGAGCAACTAATCCGTGATCATAACAAGATATTTGCGGTCCTTTTCCTAAATAACTAATTGATGAATTTTGATTACCAGGAACATCATTAGCAACACACACGTCTACCGCTATAGCAATATCTGGTTTAACCTTATTAGCACTAGTAATAGCCCCTCTTAAACCAACTTCTTCTTGAACTGTAAAAGCACCTATAAATTGATTAGGATTATTTTTTAATTTGTGTAATACTTCAGTAACAATTAACACTCCCACACGATTATCTATTGCTTTAGCCAATATAAAATTTTCATCCCCCAAAGTCCGAAATTCTAAATAAGGAGTAATCATATTTCCGATAGTAACTCCTAATTGTTGAGCTGCTTCCTTAGTGGAAACACCTATATCTAAAAACAAATTTTTCATATTAGGAGCTTGATTACGTTCGTTCAAGCCCAAAGAATGAGGAGGTTTAGCCCCAGTAATACCCCAAATAATACCTTTATTAGTATGAATCTGCCAAAGTTGAGCTAACATAACTGTTGGTAGCCAACCTCCTATAGTTTGAAATTTGACAAAACCATTGTCTGTGATTTCGGTTACCATTAAACCAATTTCATCCATATGACCAGCCAACATAATTTTTGGACCATTTTGTCCTTTATAAGCTATTAAACTACCTAAATTATCATATTCTATTTTATTTACTGAAGAAATAATATCATTTTTAACATAATTTGTAATCTGTTTTTCTTGACCAGAAATACCATTTAACATAGTTAATTCTTTAATTTTCATTAATAAATCAGACATTTTTTGATGCGATCTCCTTTTTCAAAAAAAATTATTTTTTTTGATTATTTCACAGTCATTTTATTATAATTAGAAATTTGATTAATCACAATAAATAGATATAATAAAGATAAAAAACCAAACAAAACAGAAAAAATTCTTAAAATTATATAAGAAAAATCAATATTTTTTCCTAATAAAAAACAACTTGTCCCAAAAGTTACTAAATAACCGTTCAAACTCCAAATATTCATTTTATTATTTTTCCATCCAAACAAATGCAAAGAAATAAAACAATGAATCATCAAAATATAACTAATAATATTGCTTAAATTTAACAATTTTTTTACAAAAACATTAGTTATTAAAAAAGACAAAAACAAACTACCAGAAATAAGCGATAATAAACATGTTTCTATTAAAAAGAAAAACTTTTTTAATCCTGAATTTTTTTTAAAATTTACAAATACAAAATAATAATTAAATAATAATAATAAAATTCCTAATAAAATATCAATTATTCGGATGCCTTTTATAGAAAAATATTGAGGTTCAAAGCATGTTACAGCACTTAATAAAAATAAAATAGTTATTAAAATATTTAAAATAATTTTCTGAAAAGTTATTTTTTTAATTTCATACATATTTGTTGAACCTCTCTAAAAAAATCTATAATAAAATTGGATTTTGTTTACAATGTTTCCAGTAATAAATCAATTAATTCCGCTTTTTTCAACTTAGACACTTTATTAATGTTATTTTTTTTTGCTAACTGACGCAAAGTTAATAAATTCATTTTTTGTAAAGATGATAAGTTTATTGTAAATTCATTATCTGCAAAAATATCTAAATTTTTAGATTTTAAATCACCAATATTATCGGTTACAGGTTTTTGGACAATAGTATCTGGAAAATCTTGTTTAATATTTTGCGAATTTAAAACATAAAGATCTGAATTTAAATCAGATTTCGAAATATCTGTTGAATCTAATGTAGATTTAGAAATATTTTTTGTTAATTTATTTTGCTTAAAATCAAGCAAACTTTTTTGAGATAATTCGATATAAAATTTAAACATTTCAGGTTTATTAATAATTAAATTAGATAAAATTTTACGATTTAAATCAACACCAGCTAATTTTAAACCATATATAAAAGAGGAATACTTCATACCATTTTCTGAACATCCAGCATTAATACGACGGATCCATAAAGAACGCCAATCTCTTTTATTTCTTTTACGACCAACATAAGCATATTGCCAAGAACGCATTACTTGTTCATGAGCAGTTTTATAAATAGTACTTTTAGAACCTACATAACCCTTAGCTAATTTTAATATTTTCTTACGACGTCTACGTCGAGCTGGAACTAAATTGACTTTAACCATGACTCTTCTTCTTTCTTTAGATTTATATAAATTTGCTAAATTAAATTTTTAATACGTTTTAAATCTGAAGAATCTACATAAGTAAATCCTCTTAATTGTCTATTTTGTTTAGTAGTTTTAGAACCGGCTAAATGATTTTTAAAAGCATGTTTGTGTAACCATTTACCAGTTTTAGTAATTTTGATACGTTTTTTTAAACCTTTATGTGTTTTTTTTTTCAAAATCAATTACCATTATTTCTTTCTATTTTTTTAAAGCAAAAAACTAAATGCATAACAAAATTTAAATAAACTAATAATTAAAATTAATTAGACTTTAAAGGAACTAACAAAGAATTGATTTGATTTCCTTCTATTTTAGGAGGAATATCTACCTTCGAAACTAAATTTAAAGCTGATATAATTTTCTTAAAAATATCACTACCAATACTAGGATTTATAGCCATTCTACCTGGCAAAAGCATATTAATTTTTACCTTATGTCCGCTTTTTAAGAAATCTTCGGCTTTTTTAATTTTAACATATAAATCATTATCTTGAATACGAGGACTTACACAAATAGTTTTAATATTTATTTGATTATGCTGTTTTTTACGATTTTGTTTAATTTTTTTTTGTTGTTCATAATAAAATTTGGAATAATTAACCAAACGCACTACTTTAGGATCGGAATGAGCATTAATTAAAACAAAATCCTCATTTTGCTGTTCAGCTAGCTCAAATATTTGTTCTTTTTGAAAAATTCCTAATTTTTTTCCTTGATTATTGATAACCAAATATTCTCCGGCAGGAACTTTTTCGTTATATAAAAAACTAATTTTTAAATTTTCTTTTTTATTTTTTTTATGTTTAATAATGTGAATAACTCCTTTTTTTACACTATATTTATAATTTTAGCAAAAAACTAAAATTATTTAAAATAAACTTAATTAATAAAATTGAAACATATGTAATCTGTTTCCGCAAAAAATTAATTTTGCTATTATTCATAAATAATTCACTCTTCTAAGAACTAAAAAAATACAAATCTTATATCTTTCCAATAAATTCTTTAATTACCTTAATAAATTGAATATAGATAAAATTATAAAATTTACAAATAGATAATTAAATAATAAAACAAAAAATTCTTATTAATAAGACAATTTTACTCATTATTAATTTTAAATTTATTATAATTTATTTTAATTAAATTAATGAACAAAAATAAACTTAAAATACTTTTATAAATTTAAAAGATTTAAATCAATTAAATCAAAAATCAATTTCTTAATTTAAATATCAAAATAATAATTTTATCATTTAAATATTTAAATGATAAAAATTTTAATATGATTAAAAATATAAAAAAAGACTATACACTAGTCTTCTTTCATAATTAAATAACTTTAATTAATTCGATAAAATTTCAATAATTTTTCCTGAACCAATAGTTTTGCCACCTTCACGGAAAGCAAAAGAAGTACCTACTTCTAACGCAACCGGTTTAATTAAATCAACTTCAATAGTCACATTATCACCTGGCATCGCTACAGCAATATCATTAGGCAAAGTAATAACCCCTGTAACATTAGCAGTTCTAAAGAAAAATTGAGGTCTATAATTAGTTCTAAATGATTTTTTACGACCACCTTCTTCTTCGGTCAAAATATAAACTTCTGCTTTAAATTTAGAATATACCTTCAAAGAATTAGGTTTCACTATCACTTGACCTTTTTTAATATCACTATGTTTAATACCACGTAATAAAATAGCAGCATTATCTCCTGCTTGAATTTGGGTTCTAGATTTTTTAAAAATTTCCAAACCAATTGCGACAGTAGAAGTATCTTTATCTAAACCTAGAATTTGGACTTCTTCGCCTAAAGTTAATTTACCTCTTTCTACTCTACCAGAAGCAGTTGTTCCACGACCTGTAATAGAATATATATCTTCAATAGGCATCAAAAAAGGTTTATCAATATCACGAATAGGCAAAGGTAATTTATCCAATTCTGCTACTAAATCTGCAATTTTAGATAAATAATTTTGATCACCATCTAAAGCTTTTAAAGCGGATCCTTGAATAATAGGAATTTCTGATCCATTATAACCATTTTTAGTTAAAATTTCACGTATTTCATGTTCTACTAAAGGTATTAAATCAGGAATAGCTTTATCGCATTTATTTAAAAAAACTATTAAATTAGGAACTCCTACGTGTTTAGCTAATAAAATATGTTCGCGAGTTTGAGGTTGAGCACCATCAGCAGCCGAAACTACCAAAATAGCTGCATCCATTTGAGCTGCTCCAGTAATCATATTTTTAATATAATCCTTATGACCAGGACAATCAATATGAGCATAATTGCGAGTGTCACTTTCATATTCCAAATGATGAGCATTAATAGTAATACCACGCTCTTGTTCTTCAACAGTTTTATCTAAAGTTTTAATATCTTTACGAAATTTAGCTAAATTTTTTGCGGCTAAATAATTATTAATAGCCAAACTTAAAGTACTTTTTCCGTGATCTACATGACCAAGAGTTCCTACGTTTAAATGAGGTTTAATTATTTGTGCTTCTTCTTTAATATTTATTTTTTCTTTTGACATTTTATTTTTTCTCCATTTAATATTTTTGTACTAAAATAATTAATTAATTATTTATAATAACCGAAATATTAATAAATAATACGGATAGATTCATTACGTTTTATCCAGCGATTTGTATTGGCTGTTTTATTTAACATCAGCCCCATCTAAACCAGACAAGCAAGTTTCCCAGCATCCAGCCTTTCCCTAATTTAATAAATTACTATCTTCTTTCGCCCTATAAGAGTCATTAACTCTCTTCTCGGTAAGCCGATTAACTAAATTATTCCAAATTTAGGTTTACCCTTAAGACTACTAAAAAGATTCTTTATTCTTGACCATCCGGGCTTTTATTTCCGGATTAGTAAATTTAATTACTTCGTTTTAGGATTCTCCAAGTTACACTAAATTTCTACCTTAATTCTTTAGGGGAAGTGTCCTCTTTCGGGAGGCTGACTCTAGGTTTTTTTGTTTGATAAATTACTCAATACCAAGATTTTATATTAGTAAGCTCTAGACTGTCCGTTTAAGCAACTTCCGGAACAGATTCTTCTATTACATCAATTTTCCTTCTTAGGCCATCTCAGGCTTCTCCCTAGAATTATTCGGTAGCGAAGTCTTTTTGACTAATTTGCTTTCGTCGCAACCCGCTTTTATGGTCTGCTGTAATCTGACATTCTTTCGTCTGTCAGACCGACCATCTCCATTCAGAGTTTATCGGCTCTGGCTATTGGTTAAATAGCAGGAAATTTTAGGCCTCTTTAGCGCCCATGTTATATTTATAAATTTTATTTATTACGTGATTCAATAATTTTATTAGCGATATGATCAGGAGCTTTTTCATATTTAAAAAATTCCATAGAAAAATTAGCTCTTCCTTGAGTATTAGAACGCAAACTATTTGAATATGTAAACATTTCTGCTAAAGGAACAAAAGCCTGAATTTTCATAACCATACCTATGTTTTCTTGATTCTCTAAACGACCTCTACGCGAACTTAAGTCTCCGATAACATTGCCAATATATTCGTGAGGAGTAATTAATTCTAATTTCATAATAGGTTCTAAAATAACAACTAATTTGCTATTACGTAATTTTCGCAAAGCTGCTGCTGCAGCAGATTTAAAAGCAAATTCCGAAGAATCCACTTCATGAAAAGCACCACTAAATAAAGTTGCTTTAATATCAGTTAAAGGATAACCAGCGATTATACCACTAGACAAAGATTCTTGTAAACCTTTAGATACAGCTGGAATATAATTTTGTGGGATAGCACCGTATTTAACATTATTAACAAATTCAAAACCTTTTCCAGGATTAGGTTCAAATAAAATTTGCACATAACCATACTGCCCACGGCCTCCTGTTTGATGTTTACATTCTCCATCAACTTCTATAGAACTAATTAAAGTTTCTCGATAAGCCACTTGAGGTTCTGACACTTTTACTTGAATTTGAAATTCTCTTTTTAAACGTTCCATGAGAACATCCAAATGTAAATCACCCATTCCAGCAGCAATCATTTGTTTTGACTCTGGATCTACAGTAAATTTAAAAGTCGGATCTTCTTGAGTAAAACTAAACAAAGCAGAACTAATTTTTTCCTGTTCTTTGGAAAAAACAGGTTCTACTGCAACTTGTAAAACTGGTTCAGGAAAACTCATTTTTTCTAACAAAATAAAATCATTTTCATATGTCAAAGTGTCGCCTGTAATAGTATTTTTTAAACCAATTACGGCTACAATATCACCAGCATAAGCTTCTTTAATATCTTGTCGAGAATTAGCATGCATTAATAATAAACGTGAAGCACGTTCTGTAATATTTTTATTATTATTTTGCACATAAGAACCAGATTTTAAACAACCTGAATAAATACGTATAAAGGTTAAACGTCCAAAAGAATCTGTCATAACTTTAAAAGCTAATGCAACAAAAGATTCTTTAAAATTAATTTTACGAACAATAGGTTGTTCATTTTTATCATAACCATTAATGTTGGGTAAATCTAAAGGTGAAGGCAAAAAATCTACTAAAGCATTTAATAAAGGGACAATACCTTTATTTTTTAAAGCTGAACCACATAAAACTGGGAAAAAATTAACTTCTAAAGTGGCTTGGCGAAGTGCTTTTTTAATGAGAGTAGTAGAAATAGGCTTGTTTTCCAAAAGATTATTTAATAATTCCTCATTTAAAGAAGCTAGTTTATCTATTAATATTTTTCTTTTGGAATTAACAAGTTCTTTTAGTTCTTCAGGAATAGGAATTAATTGATTTTCTCGTTCAGGACTAGAAGAATATTCCCAAGCTTGCATTTCTATTAAATCCACAAAACCACGAAAATTATTTTCTACACCGATAGGCCATTGAATGGCATAAGCCAAAACATTTAATCTTTTCTCTAAACTAGCGATAGCATTTTCAAAATTAGCCCCTAATTTATCAATTTTATTAACAAACACAATTCGAGGAACTTTATAATAAGTTGCTTGACGCCAAACTGTTTCTGTTTGTGGTTCTACTCCGGCTTGAGCATCTATAACTACTACGCCACCATCCAAAACACGTAAAGAACGATTAACTTCTGAAGAAAAATCAATATGTCCGGGAGTATCAATAATATTAATTTTACAATTATTCCAAAAAACAGTAGTAGCAGCTGATGTAATCGTAATTCCTCTTTCTTTTTCTTGGTCCATCCAATCCATTTGCGCCAAACCTTCATGAGTTTCTTTAGCTATACGAATTTTTCCGGTATAAAATAAAATTCTTTCAGTAGTAGTAGTTTTTCCTGCATCGATGTGAGCCATAATACCAATATTACGTATTTTACTTAATTCTAATTCAATTCCCATATTGCCTCCTTTAAGTTGAAAATATTAAAAACAGTGATTTTACCAACGATAATGAGCAAAACTTCTATTAGCTTCAGACATACGATGAATTTCCTCGCGTTTTTTAACTGCTAATCCTGTTCCAGAAGCAGCAGAAATAATTTCTTGAGCAAGTTTTTCTTGCATACTTTTTTCATTACGTTTACGTGCTCCCATAATTAACCATTTCAAACCTAAAGAATAACGTCTTTCTACTGAAACTTCTAAAGGAACTTGATACTTTTGACTCCCGATAGTGCGTGTACGTAATTCTACTAAAGGCATAATATGATTAAAAGCCTCATTCAAAACTTCAATGGGTTCTTTTTTTGTTAACATTTTAACTTGAGATAAACAATTATATACTATAGAACAAGCAATATCTTTTTTCCCATCTTTCATTAATTTATTAATAACTCTAGTTACTAAAACAGAATTATAAATAGGATCTAAAAGTAATGTTCTTTTTTTAAAACTTTTTTTACGAGACATAAGTTTATACACCTTAATTTATTTACATTTTAATAAATTCTTATTTTTTCGCACCATATCGAGAACGACCTTGTTTTCGATTAGCTACTCCAGCAGTATCAAGAACTCCTCGAACAACTTTATAACGCACTCCAGGTAAATCTTTAACACCACGACCACCTCCTATTAACACAAGACTATGTTCTTGTAAATTATGACCTATACCAGGAATAGAAGCTGTCACTTCTTTACGATTTGACAAACGAACTCTAGCTACTTTTCTTAAAGCAGAATTAGGCTTTTTAGGAGTAATAGTATATACTTTCAAACAAACTCCAGATTTTTGAGGAGAATTAATATTTTTAAATTTCTTTTTTAAAATATTAAAACGAACAGATAAAGCTGGTAATTTGGTTTTAGTATTTTTTTTTACTCTTCGTTTTCTGATTAACTGAGAAATAGTAGGCATATTTAAATAATAAAACCTTTCTTTGTTATTTTTGGTAATTAGAAATATAAGACGACCTAAATTTTATCTTTTTTTTGAATAAAAGTCAATATAAACTTCATGTCGTTAAAACAAGATTATTTAAAAAACTTAACAATAACAACTAGCTTCAAAATAAAAAATATATAGTCAAATTTAATTTATGAATTATGATTAACAATTATTTATTAAAAATTATTTATTTTTGTCTTCTTCTGTTAACGGATATTCGAATAAAGAATGATTTAAAATTCCAGTTCCGGCAGGTATTAAACCGCCTAAAATAACATTCTCTTTTAAACCTAATAAAAAATCTTTTTGACCTTTAATTGTAGCATCAATTAAAATTTTAGTAGTTTCTTGAAAAGATGCTGCAGATAATAAAGAATCGCTTTTTAAAGAAGATCTTGTAATACCCAAAACTATAGGGCGTCCAGCTGCTAATTTTTTATTTTGTTGAATTAATTGCATATTTATTCTTTTAAATTCTTTAATAGAAACTTCAGATCCCGGTAATAAATTACTATCCCCTTCAGAAATAACTAAAATTTGTTTAAACATTTGGCGAATAATAATTTCGATATGTTTATCACTAATGTAAACGCTTTGAGATTGATATACTTGCTGTACTTCTTCCAAAATATATTTTTGGGTAGTTACTACAGAACTAATACGCAATAATTCCCTTAAATCTATTGAACCAGAAGTTAAACGTTGTCCAGCTTTTATAGCCATGCCATCATTAACTAAAATATCTACATTAGAATCTACAGTATAAATATATTCTTGTTGAGGATTAATTGCTGAAACTATAACAATATCTGATGAATAAAGATTACTAGATTTAATTTCTTTAATTACACCATCATATTCGCTTATTAAAGCTTTGCCTTTAGGCTTACGAGCTTCAAATAATTCTTGAATACGTGGCAATCCTTGAGTAATATCAGAAACCGATAAAACCCCTCCTGTGTGAAATGTTCTCATAGTTAACTGAGTACCAGGTTCACCAATAGATTGGGCAGCAATAATGCCAACAGCTTCTCCGATCTCAACTGCTTTATTAGTGGCTAAATTTAAACCATAACATTTAGCGCAAATACCATAATCAGAATTACATGTTAAAACACTTCTAATTTTTACCGATAAAAATCCGATTTTTACAATATTTTCGGCTATTTCACGAGTAATCAATTCACCAAAATTAACTATAACTTGCTTATTTAAAGGATCTACAATACTTTGCGCTATATAACGACCAAATAAACGTTGTTGTAACGAAATAATCTCTTTACCATCTTGCTCTAAAGAAGTTACATAAACACCTTTATCACTGCCACAATCATTTAACATAATAATCACATCTTGAGCAACATCAACTAAACGACGAGTTAAATATCCTGATTCAGCCGTTTTTAAAGCTGTATCAGTAGAAACCTTTCTAGCTCCATGCGTCGAAATAAAAAATTCATGCACATTTAAACCTTCTTTAAAAGAAGATTTAACAGGGATTTCTAATTGATTATTAGTAGGACTATGCATTAAACCTCTCATACCAGATAATTGTGCAAAATTAGAAACATTACCACGAGCACCACTATCACTTATCATAAATAAATGATTATCTTGATTAAATTCTTGCATCAAACCTTCTTGGATAACATTACGAACATTTTTCCATTCTTGAATAATTAAACTTTTTTTTTCGCTAGTAGTTAAAAATCCTTTGTCATGCCATTGCTCAATTTCTATAATTTTATTTTCTACTTGAGCTATTAATTCATCTTTTTTAGAATAAACATTAATATCTGCGTGAGAAATAGTTACACCTGACATAGTTGAATATTTAAAACCTAAATTTTTAATATCATCTAACATTTTAGATGTTTCTGAAATATTACTTCTTTTAAAAACACGATCAATTATAAGAGACAAAAAACGTTTTTTAAAAGGTTCTGGTGTAGGAATATTATTCAAATATTCATTCAAATGAACACCTTTAGGTATAAAATAAACATCTGGTGTTTTTATTTCTAAATTAAATATGGTAGGTTCTTGCAAATAAGGAAAATCATTAGGCAAAATACTATTAAAAATCAATTTACCTAATGTAGTAACTAAATATTTATTTTTTTGATTATCATCAAAATAAGAAGAAATATTAGAAACACGTACTAAAATACGAGTATGTAAAGCTATTTGTTTATTATAAAAAGCTAATTCAGCTTCTTGTAAATCATTAAAAACTTTACCTTCATTGCGATGTTTATAACGATGTTGTTCATTTCTGCTATCAGAATTATAACCTTTTATAATACGTTTGCGTGTTTCTTCGATAGTTAAATAATAATTTCCCAAAACCATATCTTGAGAAGGAGATAAAACTGGACTACCATTTTTAGGATCCAATATATTATAAGAAGACAACATTAATAAACGAGCTTCAGCTTGAGCTTCTACAGAAAGAGGAACATAAACAGCCATTTGATCTCCATCAAAATCTGCATTAAAAGCTAAAGTAACTAAAGGATGTAATCTAATAGCTTTACCATCAATTAATTTAACTTGAAAACCTTGCAATCCTTGACGATGTAAAGTAGGTGCTCTATTTAATAAAACAGGATGTTCTTGAACAACTTCTTCTAATAATTTCCACACATGTTCGTTCATTTTTTCGTATAAAATATTAGCACTTTTTTTATCAATACCTTTAGATTCTTGTAATTTATTTAATACAAAGGGTTTAAACAAAACAATAGCCATTTGCCGAGGAATACCGCATTGATGTAATTTTAAATCAGGCCCTACGATAATAACAGAACGACCAGAATAATCTACCCTTTTTCCTAATAAATTTTGACGAAAACGTCCTTGTTTACCTCTTAACATTTCTGATAAAGATTTTAAAGGTTTATTACGTTCAATATTAGAAGTGCTTTTTTTACTAGATTTAGCATTATCAAATAAAGCATCTACAGCTTCTTGTAACATTCTTTTTTCATTTTTAATAATTAATCTAGGAGCATTTTGTTTTAATTGTCTTTTTAAACGATTATTACGATTTAAAATTCTGCGATATAAATCATTAATGTCGGCAGAAGCAAAACGTACACCTTGTTCTAAAGCAACTATAGGCCTTAAACTAGGAGGAATGACATTAATAGCTTCTAAAACAATCCATTCCGGTTTATTATCGGACTGATAAAAAGATTCCATTAATTCTAATCTTTTAACAATCGAATCTCTTTTTTGCTTAGATGCTTGTTTTAATTCTAACCTTAATGACTGAATAGTTTCTTCCATATTCAATTCTTTTAACATAGTTTTAACAGCTTCAGCACCAGTTAAAGCGACAAAATTATTATCACAACGTTCTAAATATTGACCATATTCTAACTCGGATATAATACTATATTTAGTTAAATCACTATTACCAGGATTAATTACTATATATGATACATAATAAACAATTTCTGCTAATTCTTTAGCTTTCATTCCTAATAAAATAGCTAAACGACTAGGTAAACTATTCAAAAACCATGTGTGAACTACAGGAGCAGCTAAATCAATATGACCCATTCTTTCCCGTCTAACTAATTGTTCTGTAATTTCTACACCACATTTAGAACAAATTTGACCTTTTTTTAAAGTTTGTTTTTTAGAACATATACATTGTAAATCCTGAACAGGACCAAAAATAATGGGGCAAAATAATCCTCCTTTTTCCGGTTTAGCTGTGCGATAATTAATAGTTTCATAATTTACAACTTCACCATAAGATTTTTGACGAATTTCATGAGGAGAAGATAAACGAATCTTAAAATAATCATATTCTCGATTGCTATTATTTGCAAAAATGGCCTTATCAATGATCCATGAAGATGCAGATTCATTTTCATTATTCTCATTTTTCAAAACGATATCTTCTATATCTGCAACAGAATTATCAATTTTCTGATTAAAATTATTTTTCGAACCATTATATAAATTTAAAATATTCATTACAAGATCCTGATGAGAATGATTATAACTAAATAACTTAAGCAAAACATCTTTATCAGTTGTTAATAAAGAGAAACAATTGAAAATATTATTTTGACATAAAATATCTAAAACCTCTTGATTTAAATTTAAATTATTTAAAGATTCGGGAAGACCATATTTTTTTAAAATAACTATAAATTCTCGAAAAGATTCTTCGTTTAATAAAGAAACTAATTCATTTAAATGATAATTATTAATATCATTTAAACTATTAATACCTATAGATTTTAAATTTTTTAAAGTTCTTTTAGTTAAAGTAAAATCTTCAATTTTCATATTTAACATAATTGGGGTTACTTCTTGTTCTCCTTATTATTCGAAACTAAAGAACGATTAATTTGATTATCTTTAGTATCAGCTTTAATTAATTCTACATGCAATCCTAACGCTTGTAACTCTTTAGTAAAAACTCTAAAACTCTCCGGAATAGAAGGTTTAGGAAAACGTAAACCATTAACTATAGCATGATACAATTGATTACGTCCTATAATATCATCACTTTTCAAAGTTAAAATTTCTTGTAAAGTATGAGCGGCTCCATAAGCCAATAAACTCCAAGTTTCCATTTCACCAATTCTTTGGCCACCTAAAAAATTACGACCACTACCAGGTTGTTGTAAAATTAAAGTATAAGTTCCAACATTTCTAGCATGTATTTTATCTTCAACCATATGGGATAATTTTAACATATACAAAATACCCACAGATATAGGATTATCATATGGTTCACCTGTTCTACCATCGTATAAAGTCATTTTTCCATCAAAAGGCAAATTAGCTTCTTGCATAATATTTTTTAAATCTTCATTATCAGCTCCATCTAAAACCGGAGTAGCTACCTTAATATTTAATTTATACGCGGCCATTCCTAAATGCATTTCTAGAATTTGTCCAATATTCATCCGACTAGGTACACCTAAAGGATTTAAAATAACATCTACAGGAGTTCCATCCGACATATAAGGCATATCTGCTTTAGAAGCAATACAAGAAATTACTCCTTTATTGCCATGCCTTCCAGCTATTTTATCGCCTTCTCGGATTTTTCTTTTTTTAGCTACATAAACTTTAATAATTTCATTAACACCAGGAGTAGAAATAAAATCACCTTTTTTAACAGAAAAATATTGAACACTTTGAACAATTCCGCTCTCGCCACAAGGTACTTTCAAAGAAACATCTTTATAATCGCGAGATTTTTCTCCAATAATTGTTTGAATTAATTTTTCATAGGGATTATTTTCTAAAGAACTTTGAGGAATAATAACAATTTTGCCAACTAAATAATCACCTTCATTAACTTCAGAACCCGGAATAATAATACCTCGAGAATCTAAATTTTTAATAGCCTCAGCACTAACATTAGGTATTTCTCGAGTTATTTCTTCTCTTCCTGCGCCCTTCTTTAATTCCCTAACTTGAATTTCATATTTACTAATATGAACAGAAGTAAAAATATCTTCTTGTACTAAACGTTCTGATAAAATTACAGCATCTTCATAATTATAACCATCCCAAGTCATAAAAGCTACTGTAACATTTTTACCTAAAGCTAATTCACCTTGATGAGTAGAAGAACCGTCAGCAATAATATCTCCTTTATGAACATTTTCATTTAATTTAACAATAGGTTTTTGTAAAATTAAAGTATCTTGATTAGATTTATCAAAAGTAGATAAAATATAACTCTTCTGTTCTCCATGGTTATTCTCGATAATAATTTTTTTAGCATCTACATAAACTACAATACCATCATCTTCAGCAATAACAACGCAACCTGAATCTTTTACTATTCTATGTTCAATACCAGTAGCTACAATAGGAGCTTCAGAAATTAGCAAAGGTAAAGCTTGCCGTTGCATATTAGCACCCATTAATGCTCTAGAAGCATCATTATGTTCTAAAAAAGGAATAGATGCTGTAGCTACAGATACAATTTGTTTGGGAGAAACATCTATATAATCAATTTGATCAACATTATATAAACTAATTTCTCCATTTCGTCTAGCGATTACTTTTGTTTGATTAAAACTAAAATCATCATTTAAACAAGACGAAGATGTGGCGATGATACGGTTTTCTTCTTGAATAGAAGTTAAATATTCATATTGATGGGATACTACTGATTTACCATTTTCATGAATTACTTTAAAAAAAGGAGTCTCAATAAAACCATATCGATCTACTTGAGCATAAGTAGCTAAAGAACAAATCAATCCAATAGATGGGCCTTCGGGAGTTTCAATAGGACATAATCTACCATAATAAGAATCGTTAACATCTCTTAACTCTACACCTGCTCGATCACGATCAATACCTCCACTACCTAAAGCGGAAATTCTACGTTTTTGAGTAATAATAGCTAAAGGATTAATTTGATCCATAAAATGAGATAAACGCGAACTACAAAAAAAAGTTTTAATAGCCATAGAAAGAGAAGAAAAATTAAATAATCCTCCTGGCGTAATAGATTCAAATTTACTAATAGACATACGATCTTTAATATTTTTTTTAGTTCTATTCAAACCTACACGTAATTGATTTTTTAAAAGCTCTCCAATCAATCTTAATCTTCTATTGCCTAAATGATCGATATCATCAATAGTTCCGATATTATGATAAAGATTTAAATAATAACTAATAGATGCTATTATATCAGATAAAACAATATTTTCAGCATCTTCAGATTGATCATTACCTATAATTTTAATAAAATGCTTATTGTTTTTATTATCCACAACATAAACTTCTAAACTTTCATTGAAAACTTTTTGTCGATCTTTAACAACTTTATGAACATATTCTTTATTAGCAAAATATTTCATAATTTTATCATCAATATTATATTTATGAGTTTCTAATAAAATCTTCAAAACATCATCATCTAAAAGTGTATCAGCCTTAATTAATACTTGTCCTGTTTGGAAGTGCAAAATATCTTCTTTAATATATATTTGATCATCATTTATATTTTTTCTATAAGTAAATAAATTATTATCATGATTTTGATTTTGCAAATGAAAATCTGAATTAACCAATTCTACACGAAATTTATCTCTATGTAATGATAATTTTTTAATAACTTCATAATTTAAAAAAGTTCCAGCTGAAAATAAAATTTTATTATTGGTTAAATCTTTAATATCTTGAGCTAAAAAAGTATTTTCAGCTCTATTTAAAACATCTAATTTTCGATTTAACTTATATCGTCCTACTAAAGATAAATCATATTTATCTTTATCAAATAAACGATTACGAATAAATTCTCTCGCTGCATTAGTAGGGACTCTTTCTCCTTGATGCAACTTAGAATAAAGCTCAACAATAGCATCATTACAATTAGAATCATTATCTTTATTAAAACTTAAATCTAATAAAGAATTTATGCCGAAAGCTTTTTCGATTTCTTCCTGAGTATCAAAACCTAAAGCATGAATAAATTTTGTTAAAGGTATTTTTTTGGAACGATCCAACTTAGCATATAAAAAATCTTTATTATTTTGCTCAAACTCTATCCAAGCGCCTCTAGTAGGAATAATTTGAGCAGTAAAACGATTTTTATTAATTTTATTATCTAATTTAGAAGTAAAATAAGCTCCTGCTGAACGCACTATTTGCGAAACTACAACTCTTTCTGTACCATTAATTATAAAGGTTCCTGCAATAGTCATTAAAGGCAAATCTGTCATTAATATACGAGCTTTTTTAGTTTGTTGAGTAATAACATTTTCTAACGTTACATTTAAAAATAATTCCGCACTATAAGTAAATCCTCTTTTTCTAGACTCTTCAGCATTAAATTTAGGTTTTTCTAAAAAAAAATCATTAAAATGTAACTTTAAATCACCATTATAACTCTCAATAGGAAAAATACTTTTTAATGATGTTTTAATACCATAATTTAAAAATTCTTGAAATGATTTTGTTTGGATTTCAATTAAATTTGGTAAATCCAAATCATATTTCATCTTAGAATAATTTCGTCGTTCCACCTTGTTTCCATATTTTACATTACAATATTTTTTCATTTTTTTATTCAGAACTCCCAATAAATATCAACATAAATTGAATTTAAATTTAAAAAATATAAATTCTTAATAAGCAAAAAAACATTAAAAACGGGTCCGACAACAATAAAGATAATAAAAAACCTAAGATACCTATTTTAGTTCTCAGGTTTAATAAATATTCAGTTTATCAAAAAAATTTTATTTGTTGTCGCCTAAAAATATATTTTTTGCAACCAATTTATAAAATATTTTTTTATTCAATTTTCGCTTGAGCTCCTAAACTTTCCATTTTTTGTTTGATTTCTTCAGCTTCTTTTTTATTTGCATTTTCTTTAATTAAGAAATTAGCATTTTCAGCTTGACATGGTGATATTAAATCGCCGACATTAAAATTAAAATCTTTAGCTAAATATTGAATAACTGCAGCGGGAGATTTACCCGCAGAAGTCATAATAATTTTAAATTCTGTTTTCTCATTTTTTTCTTTATTAACATCTTCATTAGTGCTACTGACATTAGCAACATTTTCCATTTCAATACCAAAAGAATCTTGAATTTTAGTTACTAATTCTTTTAATTCTTTAACTTTCATATCGCCTAAAACTTGAATAATTTGCTCTATTTTATTATTTTCTGCCATTGTTAATCTCCTATTTATAATTCTTTTGTTTATTTTAAAAAATACTTAAAAATGTCTATATAATATTAAAAAATTTTAATCATTATTAATTCCTATTGTTGTTTTTTTTGTATTAATAATTTTAAAACAATAATTATATTTTTAACAGGCGCCGAAACACTAAATAACAACATAGATAACAATGCTGATTTAGATGGTATTTGTGCCAATTTAACCATTTGTTCCGAAGAACAAATTTCATTTTCTACAATCCCAAAATTAATTTTTAAAAATTCATTCATTTTAGAAAATTTATATAAAGCGTTTAAAGAAGAAAAAATATCCGAAGAATTAGATAAAGTCCAAAATAAAGCTTTGGGATTCTTAAATTCGGTTAATTCACCATATTTTGACTTAGTTAAAGCTCTTTTAATGATATTATTAGGTACTACTTGAAACTTACATGAAACTAATTTTCGCAATTGACAGCGTAAATTAGTTAAATCAATCACTTTTAATCCTTTAAATTCTAATAAAACAACTAAATTAGAATTATCAATATTTTGAGATAAATAATCAACATAATCATTTTTCTCTTTAATAGTAGATTTTAACATAAATTGTTGTTTCCTTTTTTTAAACAATATAAATTTATCGATATAATATAATCACAAAAAACTTTTTATAACAAAATAAAATTAAAAAAATAATTTAAATAATTATTTTAAATTTTATCTAATCGATAAAAGATCAACTTTAATACCCGGAGACATAGTAGAAGAGATAGTTATATTTTTAATAAATTCACCTTTTACTGTTTTAGGTTTTATAGAAATTAAATGATTATATAAAAAAACCAAATTGCCTGTTAATTGTTCTTTATTAAACGACAATTTACCTAGCACCGAATGAAGATTACCAAATTTATCTGTTTTATATTCCATTCTACCTTTTCGGATATCCTTTATAATCGGTTCTACATCCTCTGTCATAGTGCCTAACTTAGGATTAGGCATTAATCCTTTAGGCCCTAAAAGTTTTCCTAACTTTGTCAAAGAAGGCATAAAACTAGAAACAGATATCAAAACATCAAAATCTGTCCAACCATTAGAGATTTTTCGAATTAATTCTTGATCGCCCACAAAATCCGCACCCAATTCTTGAGCTTTCTGAGCTTGTTCGCCTTGAGCGATCACAACGATACAAAATTTTTTACCCAAACCATAAGGTAAAACAACAGAACCACGTATATGTTGATCTACCTTTTTATGTTCAACATTTAAAACAAAAACGCATTCAGCAGTTTCATCAAATTTTGCAGTTTTGATATTATACAATAATTCAACAGCATCATGCATTTCATAAATTTGATTAAAGTCTATTTTGTTACTAATTGATAAATATCTTTTACTTCTTGTCATAAATTTTAATCCTTTTATACTATAAACATATGCCTTTCTTTTTTTATCGATAAAAAAATAATAAAATAATAAATTATTATTTTTCCACAATAATCCCCATATTAATAGCGGTTCCTTCTATAATTTTAGAAGCTTGTTCAATGGAATAAGCATTTAAATCTGGCATTTTTAATTTTGCTATTTCTATGATTTGATCATATTTAATAGTAGCTACTTTATTTTTAATCGAATCAGACGAACCTTTCGAAATATTAGCAGCTTTTTTTAATAAATCACTTGTAATCGGAGTTTTCACAATAAATTTAAAACTTTTATCATCAAAAACTGTAATTTCTACTGGTAAAGTAAAACCTAATTTATCTTTAGTAGCTTCATTAAACTGAGAACAAAATGAAGGAATATTCACTTGAGCTTGCCCTAAAACAGGTCCTATAGGAGGAGCAGGATTAGCTTTACCAGCTAAAATTTGTAATTTAATATTTTTAACAATTTTTTTCGCCATTATAATTTATTTAATACCAACCTTTTTTATTTCTAAAAATGTTTAACATTTTCTCAATAATTTAAAAAACTATTTTATTACTAACAATAACAAAATATTATTTTCACAACAAAAATCCAATTAATTAAATATTTTAATAATCAAAATATCCAAAATATTCATAGTATTATAACATATTTAATCATACTAATTAAATTTCTTAACTAATTTAAAACATTATTCTAATTTAATTTATTTCTTTAAAAGAAGAAAAAGAAATTTCTATAGGTGTTGCTCTACCAAATAACTCGATTTCGACCATCATTTTATCTTTTTCATAATCTACTAAAGAAACTCTGCCTACTTGGCCAACAAAAGAACCGTTTATAATTTGAACTCGCTTATTAATTAAATGATCATAATTTGGTTTAGACATAATGCCCATTTTTAATAAAATAGGATTAATTTCGCTTTCAGTCAAAGGTATAGGTTTAGAACCTTTTTCTTTTTTAATAGTGCCTAAAAATCCAGTTACTTTAGGAATATTACGAACTATAAACCAAGATTGGTTTGTCATAATCATTTTAATAAAAATATAACCAATATAAATTTTTTTCTCTATTTCTTTTTTAGTACCATCAGCTTTAATTTTAATATGTTTTTCAGTAGGACAAATAACTTCATGAATCAAATTTGATATCCCAATACCGCTATTAGCTATCTTTAATAAATCTTGTTGAACAACTTTTTCATAACCTGATTGAGTTTGCAAAATATACCATTGAGATTTTAAAAGACTGTTATCCTCATCAGTTACATCGTTATCAATTATTTTATTATTTTTCATTTTTGATTGCATTTTAAACACCTAAATATATTTTCATTAATAATTTTTTAAATTTCATCATTTAATGAATTAAATTCATCATAAAATTAATTTTAATTCAAATTTTTTTAAGCAAAGATATCATATAAACATCATAAAAATATTGAAATAAATTTAAAATCAAAATTAAAATAACAGTAAATACAAAAACCTGAATAATTTGCTTAATAATTTGGATTTTTGTCGGAAAACTTACCAAACGAAGATCAAAAAAAATATTCCGTACAAAAGGAAAAATACTAATTACAAAAAAAACACTAGATAGCAATAGTAAACAAATACTCCAGTGATCAGGAAATTGATGAAAACAATTGCAACAAACTCCCAAAAAAATCATAGATAAAATAACACAAAAAATATTAATTACGCTGTATTCTTCCCGCAAAACTTGCATTAAAGGAATTGTTGGTTTTTCTTCATTTTTTTTATATACCACAGTTATCTCCTTTATATTTAAAGATAATTTTATTCATCTAGTTTCTTCGTGAATAATATGTTTTTTGCAACAACAACAATATTTTTTTAAAACTAATTTTTGATTACGATTATGTATCTTAACGCGATAATTACGACTTAAACAATTTTGACATATTAAAATATTACTTTTAACCATTATTCTTATATTTTCACAATTTCGATAACCTTATAAATTTTAATAACTTACTAAAGATAAATAAAATATATTCATAATATAAATCTTTTAAATCAAGATAAGCTTTTCTCAATATTATAACATAACATGATTAAATAAATTAATAAATAAATTAAATTAATATTTTTTATTTTTCATATATAAATAAAAAATAATAATAGCTGCCGAAACACTAACATTTAAAGAATTAACCATACCTTGCGTTGGAATACTCACTAAATAATTACATTTTTTTTTTAACAAAGAGCGTATTCCTATACCTTCATTACCTAATATAATAGCTAAAGATTGATTTAAAGGAATAGTGTTTAAATTATTATCTATTCCGATTTCGGTCCCAATAATTATAAAATTAAATTTTTGCATAGTTAAAATGGTTTGATATAAATTGCAAACTAAAAAAATATTAACATATTCTAAAGCACCACTTGAAGTTTTAGCTACTGTACTATTTAAAGGAACCTGATGTTTATTGCTTATAATAATCCCATCAAAATCACTTGCTTCTACAGTGCGTATAATTGCTCCAAAATTATGAGGATCTTGAATAGCATCCAAAATTAAAAATTTAACTATTCTATCTGATTTTTCCTTTAAATATTGCAATAAATCTTTTCTATATAAATAATCTTGAACTTCTGCTACTACCCCTTGATGATTATTATTTTGAACTTTATTATTTAGTTGATGTTTATCTAAATAACAATAATTCGGATAATGACGTAATATAAAATTTAAAAAAACTTTATCTTTCATAAGAGGATTAATATATAAAAAATAAATTTTTCTTTTAGCTTTAAGAGCTTCTTTAATTATGTTTTTACCATAAATAATTACCATATCTATATAATTCTTTCGAAACTTCTAAACTCAATCTTATTTCTTAATTCTAAATAAAATTAACAAATTAATCATTAATAAGATAATAAAATCAAAATATTTAATCAAAATAACATCCCAAATAGCAGTCGCGATTTCATAAATAAAAGGTATCTTCCAAACAAAAATAATCAATAATAAAGAAAAAATAAACATAATACTGAAAAATAAAATTATTTTAAATTTATCAAAAGGAAAGCAATTCATAAATAAAATACTAGCGAAAATAAAAGCAGTTATTAAAGTTAATAGATAAGATATTTGATAATGAGATTGAAAACTATTAATTTTTCCTGCATATAAAGTTAATATCAAAATATAATTAAAACTAATTAATAAGCCATAAATTCCTGATTTTTTTAAAACATCGCTAATAAAGAAATTATTTAAAGGTTTATAATTAGATTCCAAAGATAAGAAAAAAGAAGGTATACCGATAAAACAAATATCAATAAAATTTAATTGTAATGGAGTAAAAGGAAAAAAAATTAAATTCTTACTAAAAAAATTATTAATTATTGTAATCCAAGCTAATAAAAAAGTAAAAATATTTTTAGTTAAAAAAACAATAGAATTTTTTTCTAAATTATTAATTAATCTACGACCTTCTAAAAAAACAGATGGTAAAGAATCAAATTTAGAATTTATCAAAATTAAATTTGCAACATTTTGAGCAGCTTTACTTCCTGAAGCCATAGAGATAGATAAATCGGATTCTTTAAAAGCTAAAATATCATTAACTCCATCTCCAATCATAGCAACTTTTTGATTATTATTTTTAAAACAAGAAATTAATGTTTTTTTTTGTTCCGGAGTAGCCCTGCCAAAAACATCATATTTATGAGATAAATCACATAATTTTTCAGATTCTATATTAGTTAAATTAAGAGATTTTTCCTTAACCGAATTAATCAAACCAATTCGTTGAGCTATATAACCTGTAGTAAAAGCATTATCACCAGAAATAATTTTTATTTTAATACCTAAATTTTGAAAATACTTAATAGTTTCGTAAGCATCTTTTTTAATAATATCTTCTAACAAAATCAAAGATATAACTTGATAATCAGTATTATTATCGATATTACATAAAAGATCATTGGTATGAACTAATAATAATACTCTATAACCTAAATTAGTATATTTTTTTAAATCTTTTTCAAGAATCTCATTTGTTTGTTTTAATAAAAATTCCGGAGCACCTAATAAAAATGTACCTAATTCTTCAAATTCAATAGCACTATATTTTCTTATACTAGAAAAAGCTTGTAGATTTTTTACTTTATAAATGATTTGAGAATTCAAATACTCATTAAAATAATTATATAAGGCTTTTTGAGTAGGATTATTATCGATAGAAAAATGTTGAACAAAATTAGCCATTAAAGAATGTACATTAATAGTATCATCAGCAGAATATTTTAAAATTTTTTTAACATTCATATTACCATCAGTAATAGTACCAGTTTTATCTAAACACAATATATTTATTTGAGACAACATTTCGATGCCTAACAAATCTTTCATATAAGCTTTACGTTTAAACAACCTGATAAAACCTAAAATAGAAATCATACTCATTAACAAGAATAATCCAGAAGGAGTCATACCTAACATAAAACCACATATCCCTAATAAATGTTCATCATTCAAGCGATAAAAATTAAATTTATATGAACAAAATAAAATTATAGTAGTAGGTATTGTGGCAAAAAAAATTAATTTCACTAACATTGAAAATGTTTTCATTAAGGGGGTTTTTATTTTTTGATATTTTTTAGCTTGTTTAATCAAATTAGAAACATAAGTATCTTCTCCCAAAGAAATAACATCAGCATAAGCAAAACCTGAAATAACATAACTACCAGAATATACAATATCACCTGTTTTTTTTAAAACTGATTTCGATTCCCCTGTTAAAAATGCTTCATTTACTTCTAAAATTCCATGTTTGACACAAACATCTGCTACAATTTGATTACCTAATCCCAATACTAAACAATCACCTAAAACCAAATTAGAATTCAAAATTTCTATAACACAACCATCCCGAATAACTTTAATATTATTCGGTAAAATTAAATTAATTTTATCCAAAGTTTTTTTTATTTTAATTTCTTGAACAATACTAATGATAATATTTAAAGAATTAACTATTAAAAAAAATAATTGATCATAACGTCGCATTTTCAAAATAATAATAACAATCACAAGTAATAACAAATTTAGACATGTAAACAAATTATTACAAATGATGCTCAAGATATTTTTATCATTATTGATTGATTTATATTGTTTTTGATTTTTCAATCTTCGAGTTACTTCGTAAGTAGTAAGACCAAAATGACTTAAATCTTGATTTAAGAAATCATTAATTGCAGAATTTTCCAAACTTGTTTTATTAATATCGTTATTCATATTTTCACCTGCTCCGAAATAATAATTACTTAAAATTTATTATCAAATAAAATTATGTTGTAATAAAATATTTCTAAAAAAATCTGCTTGATCAAAGTCTTTTAATTTTTTAGCTCGCTGCCACAAATAATAATATTCAATCATCTTTTCTGTAACATTATTTAAAATAATAGAAATATCTAAATTATTTAAAATATAAATTAAAGTATAATATAATTCAGATAATACCCACAAATTACTTATATTTTTAAAAATATTTTTTAACATTTTTTCAATTAAAGTAACAATATTAGGAGTATCCATATCATTCTTCATAAATTTATGAAATTGTTTTAAATAAATTTTATTTATTTCGTAATTATAAAAATTATTTATTATTAGTGTAAAATTCACTTGGTTTAAAATTTTTAACATTTTAAAATACTTGATTTTAATTTCATTCATCAATTCTTGAGTATAATTAATAGGTTTTAAATAATGAAAATGACAAAACAAAAATTTAATAATATTAGAATCTTTAATTTCAGTCAATAAATCTTTTACTAGAACAACATTATTCAAAGATTTACTCATTTTATGATTATGATAATTAACATGTCCTATATGCATAAAATAACGAGCTAAGGGTTTACCATCACTAGCCATAAATTGAGCTTGTTCGTTTTCATGATGAGGAAATTTTAAATCATGACCTCCACCATGAACATCAATGGTGTTTCGGAAAATTTCTCTAATCATGACTACACATTCAGTATGCCATCCCGGACGACCTAAAAACCAAGGACTAAAATAACGAATACCGATATTAGTTTTTTTCCATAAAACAAAATCTTCGGAATTTTGTTTCACAAAAACATTTTTCTTATTAATGTTTGTATACAATTTATTAATCTTTTGGCCACTTAAACAACCATAATTAATAATATTATTATTACAAAAATAAACACCTTCATTAGTCAAATAAGCATACTTTTTTTCCAAAAGTAAGCTAATATATGAAATCATTTGATCTATATAATTAGTAACCAAAGGAAATTGATCAATTCCATGAATTTCTAATTTATCTAATAAATAAAAAAATTGTTTTTTGTAATAATCAGCTATTTGTTTCTCAGTACTTTTATTTTTGATAGCAACTTGAATAATTTTATCATCTAAATCAGTAATATTAACAACTAAAAAAACTTTAAAACCTATAGATATTAAATATTTTTTTAATAAATTAAAAAAAATTAAAGATCTAATGTTGCCTATATGAAGATGATCATATACAGTAGGACCGCAAACATAAATGTTAACTTGTGAATTATTTAAAGAATAAAATTCCTCTTTTCTACCAGTTAAAGAATTATAAAATTGTAACATCAAAAAAACCTTTTTATATCTTTATTTTTCTAAACCTACAAACAATTTAAATTATTTATAACAATAAATAAAAAATAACGTTGTTTTCATAAAATAACTAATCAAAAATTAATTTAAATTTCTCTAAATTTTTTAATACTTTTTCTTTACCTAAAAGCTCCAAATAATCAAATAAATTAGGTCCTTGCGATTGACAAGTACATAATATTCTAACTGTTTTAAATAAAATTTTTAAATCCATATTAAAATCCTGTTTTAAATTTAAAATTATTTGTTTTAATTCAAAAGATTTAAAAATATCTAATTTATGAAACATTTCTGACAAAATAGGTATCAATTCATAACCTTTATGTTCGGTTAAAAAAAATTTTAATTCATAAGTGACTAAATGTTCAGTAACAAAAAAAAACCTATACAAATCAATAATTTCCTGGATATAATATATTCTATCCTGCAACAAAGAAACTAATTTACTTATCCGATCATGTTCTAAATCAATTTGAAATTGTTTAAAAAAAATTTTAACCTTAGCAACTAATTCTTCTAAAGATAATTTTTTTAAATATTCTCTATTAATAAAATTTAATTTTGAAATATCAAAAACAGCGGGATCTTTGCTAAAACGTTTCATATCAAATAAATTAATGATATTTTCTTTATTTAAAATAGTTTGATTCGTGTTTGGAGAAAATCCTAAAAAAAACAAAAAATTCAAAATTGCTTCAGGTAAATAACCTAAATTCCTATATTGTTCAATAAATTGAATCACATCTTCACAATTACGTTTACTCATTTTTTTTTTATTTTGATCTAAAATTAAAGACATATGAGCAAAATTAGGAATTTTCCAATTAAACGCTTTATAAATCATTATTTGTTTTGGAGTATTAGTAATATGTTCTTCTCCTCGTAAAATATGAGAAATTTTCATTAAATAATCATCTATAACAACAGCATAATTATAAGTAGGATAACCATTTTCTTTTAATATAATCCAATCTTCAATATCTTTGCTAGCGAAACTAATAGGACCACGAATCAAATCTACAAAAGAATATTGTTGATCTTTAGGCACTCTAAAACGCACTACGTAATCATTTTTATTACTATGAGAATAAACCTTATATGCTAATTTTTTTTCTAACAATATTCTTGTATATTTATCATAAATAGATAGTCTTTCCGATTGTCGATAAGGTCCATAGGATCCTCCGACATCAGGACCTTCAGACCAATCAAAACCTAACCATTTAAGTTGTAATAATTGTTTTTCTTCGCTACCAATTACGTTACGAAAAACATCTGTATCCTCTATACGAATAACAAAAGAACCTTTAAAGACATGAGCAAATAAATAATTGAAAAATGCTGTTCTAGCATTACCGATATGTAATCCATTACCAGTCGGACTCGGCGCATAACGAACTCTAACAGATTCCATAATCATCCCCTTTTTATCAGCAAAAAAATAACTAATTAATAAAAAAATTAACGTTTAGAAAATTGAGGACGAGCTCGTGATTTTCTATAACCAGGTTTTTTTCGTTCTACAATACGCGCGTCCCTAGTTAAAAATCCTGCTTTTTTTAAAACACTTTTTAAAGAGGGTTTAGCTTTGAGTAAAGCTCTAGAAATTCCCAAACGAATAGCTTCTGCTTGAGAAGTAGTTCCTCCTCCGTGAACAATAACTTTAATATTGTAACAATTTAATTCATTAGTTAATTTTAAAGGTTTTAAAATTTCTGAACGATTAATAGGAGATGATATATATTTTTCAAAATCTCTTTTATTAATTACAATATTGCCCGATCCAGTTCTTAAAATAGTTCGTGCAACAGAAGTTTTACGCCTACCAGTGCCATTGAATTGTATTATTGTCATAAAATTATTAAACCTCTAAAATTTCTGGATTTTGAGCATTATGTTTATGAATATTATCAGCATAAACAAACAACTTCTTTTTTATTTTTCGACCTAATTTATTTTTAGGTAACATACCAAAAACTGCTTTTTCAATTATTCTATTAGGAAATTTTTGCATCATTTCTGTAAATTTTACTTGAGTTAAACCGCCTGGGTATCCTGAATGTCTAGAATATTTTTTTTGATGAATTTTCTCCCCTGTTAAAGTAACTTTTTTAGCATTAATAACTATTACATAATCACCATTATCAATATGAGGAGTATAAAAAGTCTTATTTTTCCCCATTAAAATAGTAGAAATTTGAGTCGCTATTCTTCCTAAAATTTTCCGATTAGCATCAATAATATACCATTTTTTTCTAAAAGAATTTTCACTAACGCTAATGGTGCGATTTAAATCATTTAAATTTTTATTAAAAAACACTGAAGTAGTATTATTAATCATAAATTAAAAAATCTCCATTCAAGACAAAATTAAGAAAAATATTTTAATCAATAATTTTATATAATTAAAATCCATCTATAAGCTAAAAATAAAAAACATTCTCATTTATTGCAAAAAATAAATTTCATGCAAATTAAAAATTATAATAGCTTAAAAAATTTAAATTCAATATATAAAAAATATCAATAGAAAATTCTAAAATTGCAAGATAAATCCTCATAAAACAAATATAATCAAATTATATTAAAATCAAATAAGAATGTCAAGTATCTTTCAAATATCTTTCCAAAACTATAAAAAAATAAAACTTATACAATAATAAATTAAAAACAAATTAAAACCTAAATTCCCAAAATATTTTTTATATAAAAAAAATACAAATTATTATTGTATAAATTTTAACTTAAAACTGGAGCGAATGATGGGAATCGAACCCACATATCTAGCTTGGAAGGCTAGAGTAATAACCATTATACGACATTCGCATAAACGGAAATAAATTAAATTATTAATAATAAAATGGTCGGGAAGACAGGATTCGAACCCGCGACCTCCTGGATCGTGATAGAATTATTGCGTTTCATGAAATTTTCATTATTACAATAAGCCCCACACAACACCGTACAAACAAGTTTCCAAGTATACGGCGTTTAAATAATTTTATTTAAATTTTTCTAACCTATAAAGTTTAAATTAAATTTATTTAAAATTTAAACTTTATTCAAGTTAGATGTCATTAAAAATATAAAAATTATCTTTTCCCTTTCGCCTTGTGATTAGCTTTCCTAATCTCTTAAATGGGATCATGCAATAAGAATATTCCAAAACTTATCTTGAATACACCATGACTACTATGGTTTTGCTTTTCCCTTGCCGCTTTTTCAATAAAAATTTAAAATTTTTCTCAAAAAAATATCATGCAGTT
The DNA here is from genome assembly GCF_030586865.1 of Candidatus Phytoplasma crotalariae. Lineage (NCBI taxonomy): Bacteria > Bacillati > Mycoplasmatota > Mollicutes > Acholeplasmatales > Acholeplasmataceae > Candidatus Phytoplasma > Candidatus Phytoplasma crotalariae. Next base: position 2,576 of record NZ_JAOSIR010000002.1, on the reverse strand, counting down.
TAGGGAGATAGAAGTTACTCTAAAATATTTACCCAATGACCTTAGGCGAGATAACCTAAAACCAAATATTTTTTATACAAAAATAAACGAATAATAGGTGAATCTTACAAATTAGTCCTTTTTAGTTTAACACAAAAAGGTGATAATTATTTTAATCTTGGGACCAAATTAAAATAAAACTTCAAAACTTAAAAATTACTAATAATTATAATAATTTTAATTTTGTTCAAATAGTCAAATAGATTTCTTAATTCTCTTAGACTCTAATAAGAGTTTATCCATAGTCATCATTCAACTTGCGCAAACTTTTTGTAAAAGTATTTTTTACTCAATGCGCTTTTATATCTTGCTATAATCGATTAATCTTTCGATATAATCAACCAGATATATGTTGCGTCACATTATCATAATGACGATGGTTGGTTAAACCACTAAATATTTTAGGCATCTTTCTCGCCCTCCCAAACCAGGCGCTCTAACCAAACTAAGCTACTTCCCGACAAAAATAAAAAATAATGGCACACCCAAGAGGATTTGAACCCCCAACCTTCTGAATCGGGATAGATTAAATCGGTTTAAAAAGTAAATTATCAAATTCACTTTTGTATTCGAAATTAGCCTCCCACAGAACCGGACAAGTAAGTTTCCAAACATCCGGCTCCTAACATCTATTATTTTTTTTGTTATTTGAAAAATAAATAAATTATTTTTCTAATTTATATCGAACATAACAGTATATTTTTAATTTTGTTAAACCGGTTTAGGTTTATATCGATTTTAAACATATTATTGATGGATTTGAATTAAATCATATTATTATAAAAGAAAAAATATTAAAGATTCATAATATCTCCATCTAATCCGGATTTTCCTAAAAAAATTTAACAATAAATTTAAATTAAATAAATAATAAATCCAAATAATTTTTTATATATAAATTTTTTTAAGATTTAATTGTTTACAAAATATTTAAAAATGAGAATTGATACAAATTAATAAAATTATTTACTATCAATTATTAAGTTTCTCAAATGCAAAAAACTAAAAGATATTGAAACTTTTTCGCCTTGTAAAGGTTATTATCCTTCTCCTTGATAGGGTTATCCTAAAATATTCCAATTTTAGTATTATTCCTATGACTACTCTAAGTTTCACTTTTCCCTTGGATCAGCAACAAGCTGTTTTAAGATTTTTTTAAAATCTATCTTTAGGGAGATCAAAGTTACTACATAATTCTACGTGAAATTTTAGGTTCAGCTTACAATTAATTTTTAAAATCGAGGCATTTATGTATTTTTTAATAAACACATAATAGATAGCTGTTTGAAGAGTTAGTTAAACTAACTTTATAGATAATTAAAAGATACTACGAATCTATATCCTTTACCTTCAAAATCTTGGTTATTGTTATCAATATCTTACCAAAGATGTCTCTGAAACGACCATACTTTTTAGCTGATTAGGGATTTTCACCTTTTCCTTAACTTCTGGTCTCGCGAAAACTTATTGACTAGATATTTCATCTCATCTCGCTTGCGTGCTTTTGCTATTGTTAATAATTCTTTCGAAATAATTAACCAAGCCCACCTTATGGTGTTTACGCGACCTCTTGTAATTATCGTACAAGGCTATTCGTTAAATAGCAGAATTATGCGCATCTTTTGCGCCCTCCGTAGTCAGATGCTCTATCCAGTTGAGCTATGGGTGCAATTTTTAAAATAAAATAATATTTAATGGTGACCCGTACGGGATTCGAACCCGTGAATGCATGCGTGAAAGGCATGTGAGTTGACCATTTCTCCAACGGGCCTAAAATAAAAAATTAAATGTTAAAGAAAATTTTCAAATTCAATCAAATTTAAAAATTACTTCTAAAAATAAAAATATTTACAAAATATAATTGAAAATTAAACATTTTTAACTAATTAAACCGCTTTTTATTTTAACAACATTATCTATTAAAGTCAATATTAAAATAATCATTTTATCCAACTTAATTGCTTTTAAAATTAGATAATTCTAACCTTCCAAGACTTTAAAAAGAAAAAATATATATCTCTTAAATAAAATTTTTGTAAAATATTATTTTCAAAAAATTTTTATGTTAGAATTAATCTTGTATAAGATTAAAATAATCAACATTTATAATAAGTTTTTTACTTTTTTAATCTTACAAATGAAAGGATAAATTTTATAAATATGCTTAAAGTTATAAATAATATAAAAAAAATTTTTAACATTAATAAGATATTAATGGTTTTAATGTTTATAATAACATCATTATTTACTATTAATTACATAACTTTAAATTCAAATTTTTCATTAAAAGCTAATATACAAACAGAAGAAAGCGATGATATATTACAATATTTAACAAAAATGAGTAATAACCCAATAATAAAACAAAACCAGGATTTGCTCAATCAATGCACTAATTTATTAAACGAATACAACCAAATCAAAAAAGATATCAAAAATTTTTTCACAAACCCAGAATTATTTCAAAATTTAAACAATCAATTCTTTAATTCAACAGAAACTAAAAAAAATGAAATCGAAAGTCAAATTAATAAAAT
>NZ_JAOSIR010000019.1:0-10143 GCF_030586865.1 Candidatus Phytoplasma crotalariae | reverse complement strand
ATAATTTTGTATATAAAAAATAAGGAAATATATGAAATTATTTGTATTTCTTTTGGGTTATTCATGTTTTTTAGTGACTAATATGTTGAAATATTAGTCACTTTTATATTTATTTATTGTTTTTTTTATGACTCGACCTAAAAAAACTCCATTTATTTATGTTTTAATTATCTTTAATTTTAAAATATTATAAATTTTATTGAAAAAAATATTAATTTATAGACAAGAAAGGTAGGTCTGGAATCTTTTTGAATGAAGAAAAATAGTAAATTTATACAAATTATTATTTCATTAATTTTTATTTTGATTATGTTATTTTTATCTTTTTTTTATAAATTAATGTTAAATGATATTTTTTTTCTCTATTTATTTTTGATTTTGAAAATTATATTAGGTTTATTATTGTTAATTTTTAGTATTTATTTTTTTATTTTAGCTGAAGACTTTATAGTAGGCGGATTAGAAAGTAATTTGCTTTTTTTAGACAAAGTTTTTTTGTATAATCGCTTGAATAAAAAACAAAATTATTTGTTTAGTAATCCTTTAGGCATTATCATTTCTCGCTTAATTATTATGTTTTTTTTTGGTTTTTGGTTACCTAATACTTTCTTTTTTCTCATAACTACTGTTTTTTTTAATTTAATTTTTACTTGGTCTATTAAATTTTTATCTAAAAATTCTGTTGATAAGAGTTTTTTTATTAATTTATTACCAATTTTTATTAAGAAAAATAAGTTATTAAAACTTTTAGTTATTTCTTTAATTATAAGTTTTTGCATAGGAATTGGTTGTGGTTTAATTTTTTCTAGTGGCTCTTCTACTGGCGGAACTGACATTATATTTTTGCTATTAAATCAAAAATTTAATTTGAATTTACATTATATTTTATTTTTTGTGGATGGAATTATTATATTAATTTCTTTTTTGATAGATTTATTCCGTTATCCAAATATGAGAAATTTTATTATTACTAAATATTTTTTTTCTTTTTTTATTTTAATATTGGTTGTTAATTTAATTTCTTTATTCACAGGATAAATTAACTTATATTAAATCTAAAAATATAATAATTAGGAATTTTGATTTTAGATTTTGATAAATAATTTTTATACAATTATTAAAATATGTTAATTTTATAGATTTGCAAATAATAAAAAAAGATTTATAATATAGTAGTAATTTTAATTTTTTATTGAATTATTAGTCATGATCGGTTTTTAAATATAATTTTTTTAAGATTTTGATAAAATATTTTTTAATTTTAGATTAATTTTTAAAGTAAATGTAAAAAAGCAAAGTGGGATATGGTTATTTATGAATAAAACAAAGATTATTTGCACTTTAGGACCTTCCTGTTATTCTGAAACAATTTTGAAAAAGATGATTTCTAATGGTTTAAGTGTTGCTAGATTTAATTTTTCTCATGCTGATTATGATGTTAGTAAAAAAATAATTTCTATTATTAGAAATATTAATCAAGAATTAAATAAATATGTAGCATTAATGTTAGATACTAAAGGTCCTGAAATTAGAACTCATAATTTTGATGGTAATGTTTTAATAAATAAAGATTCTTTGGTAAGAATTTCTTCAAAAGAAGTTTTGGGTAATAGTAAAATTTTTTCTGTAACTTATCCGAATTTTTATAATGAATTACATATAGGTGATTTTATTAATATTGATGATGGTTATTTATCTTTGCAAGTGATTGAAAAGGATGATTCAACAAAAGAGTTAATCGCAAAAGCCCAAAATAATCATTTAGTTAAATCTCGAAGAGGTGTTAATGTTCCTGGTGTTAAGTTAAATATTCCTTTTTTGTCGGAAAAAGATAAAAAAGATATTTTGTTCGCTATTGAACAAAATTATGATTATATTGCGGCTTCTTTTGTCCGAAATGCTCAGGATATACAAGATATTAAAGATCTTTTGGAATCGAATAAATGTTATAATCTTAAAATTATTGCTAAAATAGAAAATCAAGAAGGTATAGATCATATAGATGAAATTTTAGCTATTTCAGATGGTATTATGGTTGCTAGAGGTGATTTGGGAATCGAAATTGATGGCACTTTAGTTCCTTTATATCAAAGCGAAATTATTGATAAATGTCTTCAAAAAGGTAAACTGGTAATTGTAGCTACTCAAATGTTAGAATCTATGCAAAAAAACCCCCGCCCTACTAAAGCCGAAATTTCAGATGTTTTCAATGCGGTTCGAGAAGGTACAAGTGCTACTATGTTATCTGGCGAAAGTGCCTCAGGGAATTATCCTTTAGAATCTGTTCAATATATGTATAATATTAGTAAAAGTGCGGAAAAATTTTTAGATTATGATGTTTTTTTGAATTATTATGAACCTAAAATTTGGAGGGAAAAATTTTTATTAGGTGCAATTGAATTAGCTAACATTATAAATGCTAAAGCTATTTTAGTAAATAATTTTTCAGATGCTTGTATTATTTCTAAGTTTCATTCTGCTTTTCCAATATTAGCTGTAGTTGCAAATCTTAAAGAAGCATCTTGGTTATCTTTGTATTTTGGTGTTATACCGCTTTTAAACTCCGATGAATTGAATGCCAAAATGATTGATTATCAAATAGAAACCAATCAACTAATTGAAGTGAATGTATCTCAAATTTTGATTAAATAATTTGAATTTTTTTATGATTTTTATTAAATTAATTTAAGTTAAATAATTTAATATTAAAATGTTATTAAAACTTAATATTTATTATTATTTAGAAAGTTAAATAAAGGAGCTTATAATTTTGTTTAAAAAAATAGATGATTTTTTATATAATGTAGAACAAAAACCTATGTTTCAAGTTTTAGACGAAAAAGGTTGTGTAATTAATCCTGAATTTGAACCTAATTTATCAAATGAAGAATTATTGAAAATGTATGAGTTTATGGTTTTTACTAGAGAAACGGATACAGCAGCCTTTCAATATCAACGTCAAGGACGTATGCTTTCTTATGTGTTAAATACAGGTCATGAAGCTTGTCAAATAGGTCTTGCTGCAGCTTGTGCAGATAATGATTGGATTTCTCCTTATTTTCGTGATTTAGGAATTTTTTTATATCGTGGCGTTTCTGCAGAAAATATTTTGCTTTATTGGTATGGTAATGAAAAAGGTTCAGCTATAGATTCTCGAAAACGTATTTTGCCTGTTAATATTATTATTGGTAGTTCTATAAATATAGGTGCTGGATTAGCTTTAGCTAGTAAATTAGATAATAAAAAGGATGTTACAGTAGCAACTATTGGAGATGGCGGTACTGCGAGTGAAGAATTTGCAGCGGGTTTGAATTATGCAGCGGTTTTTCAAGTTCCTTTGGTAGTAGCTATTCAAAATAATCAATATGCTATTTCTACTCCTAGAAAAGTAGCTTGTTATGCTGAAAGTTTAGCTCAAAAAGCTATTGCTTTTGGTATACCTGGTATAAGAGTTGATGGTAATGATATTTTAGCTGTTTATGCCGCTTCCAAACATTTTATTGAATCTGCTAGAAATGGCAATGGCCCTTCTTTATTGGAATTATATACATATCGTTTATTGGGGCATACTACCAACGATAATCCTTCTTTATATCGTTCTAAAGCTGAAGAAGAAGAATGGTTTAAAAAAGAACCTATTTTAAGATTTCAAAAATATTTAATGAATAAAAATATTTTAACAGATGATTCGATTAATAAAATTAAAAATAATGTTATCGAAAAGATTAAAGAAGCTCATAAATCTATTTTAACTTACGCTAATATAGTAGAACCAAGAGAGGTTTTCGAACATACTTATGAAAATATGACTCCTCAATTAAAAAATCAGTTGCATGATTATGAATTATTTTTAAAATCAACAGAAGAAGGGAAATAAAATTATGGCTTTTATAAAAATGAATATGTTAGAAGCTATTAATCATACTTTAGATTATGCGTTAGGGAATATTCCGAAAGTTATTTTGTTTGGAGAAGATGTTGAAGATTTAGGTGGCGTTTTTAGAGTTCTTAAAGGTCTATATAATAAATACGGGGGGTCGAAAGTTTTTAACACTCCTATTTCAGAATCTAGTATTTTAGGTAGTGGCATCGGATTAGCTTTAGCTGGTTTTCGTCCTATAGCGGAAATACAATTTGAAGGTTTTATTTTTTCAGCTTTACAAGATTTATTTTGTCATGCTGTGAGATTACGTAATCGTACTCGTGGAAATTTTACAGTTCCAATGGTAATTCGAACTACAATACAAGGTAATATTAAAGCTTTAGAACATCATTCTGAATCTATCGAAGGTATGTTAGCTTCTTTTCCAGGATTACATGTAGTAGTCCCATCTAATCCTATCGATGCTAAAGGATTATTGATATCTGCTATAAAATGTAATGATCCTGTGATTTTTTTAGAACCAAAAGTTTTATATCGTGCTCGTAGAGAAGAAGTGCCTGTAGAACCTTATGAAGTAGAAATTGGTAAAGCTCGAGTAGTTAAAGAAGGTTCTGATGTTACTATAGTAGGATGGTCATCTGCTATTCCTGTGATTTTAAATGCTATTGAATCTTTGCAAAAAGATAATATTTCTGTTGAATTAATTGATTTAAGAAGTATTACTCCTATAGATCAAGAAACTATTGTTCAATCTGTGAAAAAAACTGGTAGGATAGTAGTAGCTCATGAAGCTACTAAAACTTATGGTCCAGCAGGAGAAATAATTACTTTAGTAAATGAATATGCTTTTGATGCTTTAAAAACTGCTCCTGTACGTATTACAGGCCACGATATTATAACTCCTTTAGCTAGAGGAGAATATCATCAAGTTTTAAATCCTACTAAAATTATTTATTATGTTAGAAAAATGTTTAATAAGTTATAAAAATGAGAGTAAAATAATAACAAAATAATAATTGTTTTTTATTATGCGCAAAATCAAAAAAGAAGTAGGTTTAATTATTATGAAACATAAACAAAAGTATGAATTTAAATTTCATGATTTAGGTGAAGGTTTGCATGAGGGAACTATAACTAAATGTCTTTGTAAAGTTGGAGATAAAGTAAAAGAAGGTCAAGGATTATTTGAAATTGAAAATGACAAGTTATCTGATACATTACTTTCTCCTGTAAATGGTGTTATTTTAGAAATAAAATGTTCTCCTTCAGATCAAGTAGAATTGGATCAAGTTTTAGCGGTTATAGAAATAGATAACGAAGAATAAATATATTTATAAATTTAATATAATACAAGGGGCTGAAATATATGTCAGATGTAGACAAAAAAAATAATAAATTTCAAGATGTTGACAGAGTAGAAGTTCAAAAAATTTCTAATTTACGTAAAGCTATATCAAAACAAATGTCTATCGCTAAAGCAATTATTCCAGATGTTACTTTAATGGAAGAATTTAATATGAATAATGTTGTTGATTTAAGAGCTGAATTAAAATCTAAGAATTCAACATCAAATATAAAACTAACTTATTTAGCTTTTGTTTCAAAAGCTTTAGTTAAATTATTAAAACAATTCCCTATTTTTAATTCTACTTTTGACGATCAAAAAGAAGAAATTATAATTAAAAAATATATTAATTTAGGTATAGCTGTAGATACTGATGATGGTTTAATGGTACCTAATATTAAAGATGCTGATAATTTAAATATTTGGAAAATTGCAGAATCTATTCAAAATTTATCTCAACGTACTCGAGATAAAAAATTAGTTTATAAAGATATTAATGATGGAACTTTTACTTTAAGTAATTGGGGAACTTTTGGGGTTTCTTATGGAACTCCTGTTATTTATTTTCCTCAAGTAGCTATTTTAGGTATGGGTGTAATGAAGTTAAAACCCATTATTTTGAAAGATGGTAATATTGGACAAGCCTACATGTTACCTTTGTCTTTAAGTTTTGATCATCGTATTATAGATGGTGGTATAGCATCTAGATTTTTAAGTTCTTTTAAAGATTTATTTAATAATCCATCGGTTTTGATTGAATAATTATAAAAATATTTTATTGAAGATATTATCGTTTATTTGATGAATTTTATATAAAGTTATAATTGTGATTTTGATTTTATAATCTATAAAAATATATTATTAGTATTTGTTACGGGATTAATAAGGTAGTTTTAAAAGAAATAAATATTGTTTTATCTCATCAAGAACTATAGCGATAAAGAACATTTTCTCAAAGGACACAAGAAATAATGACAAGTGGTTCTGAAAAGTGGTTCGCGATGGAAGTTAGTTAGCCAAGATGATTTTACTACCAAATGATTCTTGGGATAATCCTAAGAAAGATAAGAAGATGTAATAAAAAAAATACCCAAAAGTTAGGGACGCCAAAGAAGCCTAAATTTCCTGCTATCTAACCAATATGCTTAGTTAAAAAAGACTTCGCCACCGAATAATTCTAGGGAGAAGCCTGTAATGGCCTAAGAAGGAAAATTGAGGTAATAGAAGAACCTGTTCCGGAAGTTACTTAAACGGGCAGTCCAGAGTCTACTAGTATATATCACCTATACTGGGTAGTTTATCAGATAAAGAAACCTAGGATCATCCTCTTATAGAGGATACTTCCCCTAAAGAATTAAGGTCGAAATTTAGCGTAACTTGGAGAATCCTAAAACCAAGTAATGAAATTTACTAATCCGGAAATAAAAGCCCGGATGGTCAAGGATAAAGCATCTTCTTAGTAGTCGTAAGAATAAACCTAAATTTGGAATAATTTAGTTAATCGGCTTACCCAAAAGAGAGTTAATGACTCTTATAGGGCGAAAGAAGATAGTAATTTATTATTTATTCAATGGCATCAAGAAGGAAGTTGATAACGGTTTCACCAGCAACTAAACTTTTATGAACATAGAAGATTGTTCATCAAAAAAAGGTCACCCCTTAAAAAGAGAACTTCAGCAAGGAATGAATAACTTTTATAACACGTTGAAGAATTGCCGCTAACAAAAAAGGCAGGTACTACTGGAATTGATAATAAAACCATTAATGGAATTAATCTAAGAAAGATTAGAAAGATACTATTAGGAATATTTCAATAATGGTTACAAAAATCCGCATTCCTAGTGATAATAAAAAAACCAGACCCCTGGACTTACCGACCATCAAAGATCGGTTGATACAAAAAGGTCTCGAATAACTCCTAACTCCTCTCTATTTTGAAAACATCTTTTCAGCATGGAGCTTGGGATTCAGAACCAAAAAATCTGGTCATGAGGCCATCCAACGTTTCCAACCAAGATTAAAGGAATTGATTACCTTGTCAAAATCAACTTAAAAGGCTATTTTGATGCGATCAATTATGAGATTCTCATGAGGACCACCAGTTCATCAGAAAGAATAAAACCCTCTCAACTAGAGAATGTATATTTATATTACATTGACCTAAAAATGGAGGAACTGATTAAAGAAAAAAAACCAATTAAGATAGGGAACCCAGAATATTGGAAAGCATGGGATAAAAACCAACACGAGATAGCTAAATCTCCCCACCAATAAAACTCGTAAAGAGAAAGCCACTAAGAATTACTTAAATGGCAAGGTTCAAATCCAAATTCCCCAAGCGAAAGCCGAAGAATATGGAGCGGAATACAATTGGTTCAAGGATAGGAAGACGAAACACGACAAAACGTTAGCGAACAGAGACGAATTAGAAATAATCCGGACCTATAAAACAATCGTTAGAGGAATTTTTATCCAATACTTTTGTTTAGCTAACAACCTAGGGGTTTAACCCGTCTAAATTATCTAGCTGTTGGAAAACGGAAAACTTCAATTGCTAGAAGTGTGGAAGAAACTTAAGATAGGTTCAATTTGGAGTATTTATTATAATAATACCATCAATAAATACATATTCCAAATCTTAACTGACCGTTTGAAAACGGAACGTTGTGATAATTGCGACAAAATAACCTAATTTCAAATTCATCACATTGGAACGGTTCGCAATGCAAATCACCAAAGGATCATGAAAGTATTATGTAAAGATTGTCATTAGAAGATAACCAATCAGCAAATACATGATATTAGGAAAACAAGAACAATAAGAATAAATAGCTAATCAGTTGCGAGACGAAATTAGTTCTCGCAAGAGAGTAAATTAGGGCAAGCTAGATGCTGGAAAACTTGCTCGCATCGTTTGGACGGGGGCTGATGTTAAATAAAACAGCCAATACAAATCGCTGGATAAAACGTAATTAATCTATCCGTATTGGTTAATAAACTTATTAATTTTCTATTAATGATATTTTTATAAATTTATAATTTTACAAGAATTTAAAAAAATATTTGAATATTTATTATTGACTAATTTCTAATAATAAATGTTAAAGAAAAATTAATTTTTTAAATTTATTTAATTTTTTTTCAATTTATTTTTGCTATTTTGTTTTAAATTTATTTAATTAAAAAATATTTCAATTGTAAAGCGGGTTTTTTAATGATATGCAAAAAATATATGATATTTTAGTTATAGGTGGCGGTCCAGGAGGTTATGTTGCAGCTATCAAAGCTGCTCAGTTAGGTGCCAAAGTTGCTTTAATTGAGAAACATAAAATAGGTGGCATTTGTTTAAATTATGGTTGTATACCTACAAAAGCTTTTTTAAAAAGTGCTAAAGTTTGGGATTTATGCAAAAATGCTAGTCAATTCGGATTAAATAATATAGAAAATATTTCTTTTGATTGGAAATCTATATTACAACGTAAAGATAAAATTGTGAAAACTTTGACTAATGGAATAGCTTTTCTTTTGAAAAAAAATAAATCAATTGATTTTTATTTTGGTTCAGCAGAAGTTGTAAATGCTTATCAAATTGTTGTGAATAATCAAATTTTAAAAACTAAAAAACTTATTATAGCGACCGGTTCTCATGCTTTTATACCTCCTATACCAGGAGCTAAAGAATCTTATTTAGATAAATATTTATATACCAGTAAAGAATTAGTACAATTAGAAACCTTTCCTAAAAAAATAATTATCATAGGCGGAGGGATAATAGGTGTTGAATTTGCTACTATTTTTAATAAATTCGGATCTGAAGTGATTATTTTAGAAAAACAAAAATCTATTATTAGTTCAATGGATAACGATGTTATAATTGCTTATACTAAAAATCTTAAAAATGCCAATGTTAATGTTATGACAGAATCTAATGTAATTAAGATTGATAAAAATACTGTTTATTACGAATATCAACAAAATTTATGTCAAGAAACAGCAGATATTATTTTGATGGCTGTCGGAACAAAACCTAATTTAATAGGTTTAGATAAATTAAATTTAACTATGGATAGAAATGGTATTTTAACTGATAATTTTTTACAAACTTCTATACCTGATGTATATGCTATTGGAGATGTTAATGGTAAATGTATGTTAGCTCATGTTGCAAGTCATGAAGGTATTATAGCTGCACATCATGCTTTAAATTTAAAAGATCAAATTAATCCTATTAATTATGACCATGTTCCTTCATGTATTTATAGTTTTCCTGAAATAGCTTCTATTGGTTGCACAGAACAACAAGCCAAAGAACGTAATTTAAATTATAAAATTTCTAAAATGCCTGTTCAAGCAATAGGTAAAGCTCATGCTGATGGTGATTTAGAAGGTTTTGCCAAATTAATTGTTGATAAAAATACACTTCAAATTTTAGGTATGCATATTTATGCTTATAATGCTACAGAATTAATTACCGAAACTGGAGCTTTAATGAATTTTAATGGCACAGCGTATAACGCCACGGAAATAATTCATCCTCATCCAACTTTATCAGAATTAAATTTAGAAACTTTTTTAGGAGCTGTGGATAAACCTATTCATTTGTAAAGAAAAATGTTTTATTTATCATATGATTATATATCTTATTAAAAAATTAAGTTTTTATGAAAAAAATATTATTTAATTTTGAATTAAATAAAAATTTTATAGAATATTTATATTTTTGGCAAAAAAGGGGGATTAATAGATTATAATCCTCCCTTTTAATTAGTGATTTTAATTGTAAATAATATTTAGTTATGGTACCAAAAATGCCTAAATATTAAATAATTTCACCAATTACTAGTACTGATAAAAAAATAAACAGTTCCCAAAAGAAAAAACATCAGGAACCACATCTATTCTTAAAAATTGGTTA
>NZ_JAOSIR010000018.1:0-11504 GCF_030586865.1 Candidatus Phytoplasma crotalariae | reverse complement strand
TTCCTTTTGGAAGATACACTCTTTGAACCGATTTTGGATTGTTTTAGTTATGAACGTATTTTTGGTGATCCTTCTTAATTTCATTAAATTAATATCACTTATGTTTCTCTGATCAATTCCAAGTGTTTCTACTCCTGGGTTGGTAGCAACCTGATTAAATGTGGAGGAATGTATTCGATAATTTGAAAGATTGGTCATGAATCTTCTTCATAGTCCGGGGAAGCTTAACTCTAAATCATTCCTAGCTTCCACAGTTTACAATGAATAAACAATAAATTACTATCTTCTTTCGCCCTATAAGAGTCATTAACTCTCTTCTTGGTAAGCCGATTAACTAAATTATTCCAAATTTAGGTTTATCCTTACGACTACTAAGAAGATGCTTTATCCTTGACCATCCGGGCTTTTATTTCCGGATTAGTAAATTTCATTACTTAGTTTTAGGATTCTCCAAGTTACCCTAAATTTCGACCTTAATTCCTTAGGGGAAGTATCCTCTATAAGAGGCTGATTCCAGGTTTCTTTATTTGATAAACTACTCAATACTCGAATATATACTAGTAGACTCTGGACTGTCCGTTGTAAGCAACTTCCGGAACAGGTCTCATTATTACCTCAATTTTCCTTCTTAGGCCATCTCAGGCTTCTCCCTAGAATTATTCGGTGGCGAAGTCTTTTTGACTAATTTGCTTTCGTCGCAATCCGCTTTTATGGTCTGCTCTAATCTGACATTCTTTCGTTTGCCAAACCAACCATCTCCTTGCAGGGTTTATCGGCCCTGGCTATTGGTTAGATAGCACGAAATTTAGGCCTCTTTGGCGCCCATTCGAATTAGATAAATTATTTTTTTTATGTATTTCTGATAAATAAACCAAATATTCTTCAAAATAATCATATCTATTGGTAAAAAAACCAAAGTCTTCATCGCAATAAATCATTTTAAAACCTAATTTTTTAAAAATAGTAAAATTCATAGGTTTTGTAAAAACAAAAATTTCATTAAAATTTTCTGTATAAATTCTTTTAATAATAAAACTAATTAATAAATTAGCCAAATTATAACCTTGATATTCAGGATCAATTGATAAACATCTAATATTATTATAATATCGACCAACTACTCCAATCAATTTATCATTTAAGTCTTTAATTATAACATATTCATGAACTAAATCATTTATTAAACCATTTCGAAATAATAATTGTTTAATAGATGCAATTTCATTGGTGTCTCCTTCATGAACAATTCGCGGCATTTGATAATAACAAATAATTTTATCACCTCTTCAATATAAATATTGATTAAATTAAATTAAAAAATTAATCAACACTAAAAATTAATTCATAACATAAATAATAAAAGAAATTTAATTTAACTATACTAATTATTTTAACATTAAAAAAGAAAATTTTATAAATATTTATCCAAAAAAGAAGTAATTTTGGATAATATTAAAAACAACAAGATATTACTGAAAATAAAATTAAAAATAAAAACAATGAAACAATAAGCGAAACAAATTAACCATATTTTTTCATTTAAATTTTGAAAATGTAATAAATTAAATAACCAATTATACCAAACATTAACTAAAGATAATTGCATATGAGCATAAACCCAATAACTCGAAATAAAAAAACAACAACTTCTCAAAAAATATACTAATAATAAACCCAAAAAAATATTTTTTTTATTGTCGGCAATAAATGTTTTTTTATTGATAAAAATCCCCACTAAACTCAATAATAAATCAGGCAAAATATAATCAAAAATGCAAGACAAAAATAATTGAATTCTAGTAAACAAAAATAATTGATTTAAAGATAATAAAAAATTATAACTTTTTATTAAATGAAAAACTGCATATAAACCACAAATTAATAAATGTGTTAAAAAATTATTATAAATACCTGATAAACAGAAAATAATCAAAGAAAATTTAAATATTTGACCACCTAAAGGTAAACATAAAAAAGGAGTTAAAAATTTGCTAAATAAATCTATAAAAATAGCTAAAGAAAGAAAATAACTTACTAAGACAACTTTACGTAATATAAAATTATTAGATAATCGCATAAACATAAAAAATATATTAATTACAAATTAATTTCTTAAATTATTGTAATTTAAATATTATTTCCTTTAAATTTTAAAAACCCCTTTATAAATTAATTCTAATAAATAAATAATCGATGGATAAACCATGGCTAATCCTAAACCTACAAACGATCCTACAAAAGTACCTAAAGTAATTCCTAAAAATCCTTTTTTTGAACTAAAAACAAAAATACCCTGAATAATAAAAATGAACATAGATTTTAGATAAATAATAGTTTCTTCTAATTCTTGAGGATCATTAATTTGATATTGATGTATTTGATGACTATCCAAAACATTAGAAAAATTGATTTGATTATTTATGTAAACAGTTCTATTATTTAACTTCCAAGAAATAATTAATAAAAAACTTAAAATATTTAAGATATAAAATAAAATAATAACCCATTTTTTTTGCCAAAATTTACTATCTATTAAATATGCCCAAACAACATCACACTTATTATTAAACAAAATTGGTTATTACCTCCTATTTGCTAAAATTATTATTCATCTAACATATCTAATTTTAATTTAAAAGAATTTTGGAAATTATAATTTAAAATATCTTGATTATACTCATTATCTTTCGATTTTTTTTTACAAAAATTAGTTAAATATTGACTATGTTCTATATAATCCAAATCACAATCTTGAAGCATTTGTACACGAGTTAAATCGAATGCATTATCTAATGCTCCAGCAAAAATCAATTTTTGCAATAATTCCTTATTTAAAACTTCCCTTAATCTCATTTTAAAATCATAAAAATTTTTAAATTTTTTTATAGAACGCTCTTGTATCAGAAGCTTAAAAATTTCTAAATTCATATCTTTAATAAAATTTAAAGGTAAAAAAAGTTTATCATCCAAAATTAGACAACTACTAACATTGCTATATAAAATATTAGGTTTTTGAATTTTTATATATTTTTTTATTTGTGATAACCATTGTCGAATGGTTACATAATCATAGGGATCTTCTTCTAAATAAACCATTCCAAAATAAAGCAAATAATTAGCTTTTAAATAGGCCATTCTGTAACTAATCAAAGCATAAGCTGCACCGTGACTTTTATTAAAAATATAATTAGAAAATTTTGAAATATAATCATAAACTTGACTAGCTGATTCCGCTGTTCTTCGATATAGAACGCTTTGATCTATAAATCTTTTTTTTAAATTAACATTACTATCTTCAGAAGATTTAGCCATAATTTGTCTCATAAATAAATCTGCTTGACCTAAATCATAACCTGAAAATTCTGAAGCTATTCTCATTATTTGTTCTTGATATAAAACAATACCATAAGTATCACGTAATATATTGTCTACAACATCTATACCAGTAAAATTTACTTTTTTATTAATTCTATTATTTATATAAAGATCTACAAATTTTATAGCGCCAGGTCTATTAAAAGATAAAACAACAATCAAATCTTCAAATGTTTTAGGTTTAATAAGTTTTATCACTTTTATAGCAGAAATAGATTCTAATTGAAAAATATATTTTGTATCTCCTTGTTGCAATATATTATAAGTATTAACGTCGTTGAATGCTATATTAGCTAAATTAATTTTAATTTTGCCTTTTTGTTCAATCAAATTTAAAATTTTATTAATTAAAAAAAGATTTCGCAACTTTAACAAATCTAATTTAATAAAACCTAATTTTTCTAACTGTTTATGATCAAATTGCAAACGATATAATATCACAGAATTATTAGAATTTTTTTGAATAGGTAAATGTTGAGACAAATCTGCTTTAGTCAAAACTACTCCCGAAGGATGAGTGCCAACTAATCTAGGAATCCCTTTAATAATAGATGAAAATTCAGAACAAATTGACTTTATATTAATTTCAAGACCATTTTGTTGAAGAAACTCTAAATCTAGACGAAACAAATCTTCAGAATATTTTTGAAAAGTAATTAAATTAGCGATATGTTCCATTCCATATTTATCTACAAGATATCGCATTAGTTTAACAACTTGATTGTCAGGAACATCTATATCAATATCAGGAACAGTCGTTCTTTTAAAATTTAAAAATCTCTCAAAAATTAAATTATATTTCAAAGGATCAATCTCAGTAATTCCTAAACAAAAACATAACAAAGAACCAACCGAAGAACCTCTTCCAGGACCTATTAAAATTTTTTGATTTTTAGCATATTGTATTAAGTCAAAAACAATCAAAAAATAATCAACATAATGCATTTGATTAATTAACATTAATTCTTTTTGCAATTGCTGAATATAAAAAATATGTTTTTCTAAATTTATATTTTTTTGCAAATAACTTGTTAAAAAAATATTAGCTTTTGTTTGTAAATATTCAAACTTATCACAAGAGAAATCATTTTTAAATGAACATACGGCCGAAGGGAAAACAAAATTATATTTAATCGTTGATAAAAATGTTTCTAAATCAAGAAATAATTCATAATCATTAAGATTATAAAGTTGATAACGTTCTTGAATTTTTTTTTGATCAATAAATTGAACATCTAACTCCATTTGTTCATTGTTATGATTAAAATTAATAAATTTTCGATTATCATTTTGATAATCACTTATTTTACATAAATATTCATAAATTAATTTTTCTTCTGAAGACAAATAATTAGTCTTATTAACTAAAACTACTTTTAAATTTAATTTTTTAACTATCTTCAAAAAAAAACCAGCATAATCTTGTAATAAAAAAGATTGCAAAGAAAATCCAAAAAATAAATGGTTGATATTTATTTGAAAATATCGAAAAGTTTCCAAAATAAAATTTTCATTTTCATAATTAGTCAGATCTATGATTTTATCTTTTAAAATATCACATAAAATAAAATCTAAATTAGATAAAATACCAAAAATACCATCTTGGAATTTTTGAAATTCTGTTAAAGTAATTTTATGATTTAATTGGATAAAATTTAAAATTTTAATTAAATTGTTAATACCATTATTATCAAAAGCATAAATCAAAAAGCTAATTTTAACATCACGATATTTCAAAAGATCAAAATAAATATAAATTTGCGCACCTATAATAGGTTTAATATTATATTGGTGGCAAAAATTAATTAATTGCATCATCCCATATAAATTTTCGAAATCACTTAAAGCAACAAAATTATATTTACTTTCGAAAGCTTTTTTAACCAAAGCTTCTACAGAATGAACACTTTTTTTAATACTATAAAAACTTTGTAAATAAAAAACTCCTGTCATAAAAAATAAAAACACTCTCTTACTTACAATAACCAATTATATTCAATTCAAAATAACTTATATATTAAAATTAAAATATAAATATCCTCAACTTCAAAATTAAATAATTTTTAATTCAAAATTTTTTTTAAATTTCGTTTATCATACTCTGTTTCAAAAAAATCCAAAATATTGGTATTTTCATCATTATTTATTATTTGAAATTCAGCAAAATAAAAAGATTCCAAAAATATTATAATCATATACAAATTATATTCTTGGGTAGGTAAAAAAGATTCTTGTTCTTGGAGATAATATAATAAATGTTCTTGTAAAAATTCAATATTAATTGTAATTTCTGATAATGCAAATTTTTCTATAATTTTATCAGCTAATTTAATAATATAAATATTATCCATATTCTCATAATCAAGATCAGAATAAATTTGAGAATGATTTATAATCTGTAAAAAATATAAAAATAATTTTTTTATTTTACAAAATAAAAATAAATTTTTCATTATTATCAATCCTTTGCTAATAAAATAGAACAACAAATTAATAAGTAATGAATTATAATATTACGATAAATCCTATATTATTTTTTTAAATGAGGAAATAAAATCACATCACGAATATTAGAATTATCAGTTAATAGCATTATTAAACGATCTATTCCTATACCTAAACCGCCAGTAGGAGGCATTCCATATTCTAAAGCTTCTATAAAATCTTCATCTAATTCATGAGCTTCATCATTGCCTAATGTTTTTTGCAATATTTGTTCTTCAAAACGTTTTCTTTGTTCAATAGGATCATTTAATTCGCTAAAAGCATTTACCAATTCCTTACCAGCTACAAACAATTCAAATCTTTCAGTTAATTGTGGATTTTGCGGATTTACTTGAGCCAAAGGACTTACCTCTATAGGATAATTAAAAATAAAAGTAGGTTGAATCAGATCTGGTTCTACAAATTTTTCAAAAAAAGCCACTATAATATGACCTTTTTTATAAAAATCTTCCAAAGAAATATTATGTTTTTGGGCCAACTCTTGACATGATGATAAAGATATATTCTCATTAAAATCAATATTAGTTTTTTGTTTAATAATTTCTATCATATCATATTTATAAAAATGATCAAATTTAATCAAATTCCCTTGATAATTAAATTCTAATTTACCTAAAAGTTTATAACAAATATCTTTTAAACATTTTTCTACTAAAGACATCATAATATTCATATCGGCATAAGCTAAATAAGCTTCTATAGTTGTAAATTCGGGATTATGACTAGCATCAATACCTTCATTACGAAATACTTTACCTATTTCATAAATAGCCTTCATACCACCAACAATTAATTTTTTTAAAGAAATTTCTGTAGCAATTCTTAAATAAAAATTAGTGGATAAACTATTATGATAAGTAACAAAAGGTCTAGCATTAGCGCCACCTACACAAGAATTTAATACAGCGGTTTCGACCTCTAAAAAATTTTCATTATTAAAAAAATCTCTAAGAAAACGAATAATTTTTGATCTATCAACGAAAGTTTTACGAGATCGTTGATTAACAATTAAATCTAAATAACGTTTTTTACGCATTATTTCTTTATCTTGTAAACCTTTATATTTATCAGGCAACGGTCGTAAACTTTTACTTAACATTACCAATTTAAAAATTTTAATAGTTAATTCCCCTTTATTAGTTTTGAATAATACGCCTGTAACACCAATAATATCCCCCAAATCAGACCAACTATAAATTTGAAACTCTTTTTCCGTAATATTATCGCGTCGTACATAAATTTGTATATCAGATTCAAAATCACGTATATTAGCGAAACCAGCTTTACCTTGTATCCTTTTTAAAATAATTCTACCAGCCACAGATACTAAAATTTGATCTCGTTCTAATTGATTAACTGTCCAAGATTTATATTTCACCAATAAAGAATTAATTGAGTTAGTTTCTATAAATTTATTACAAAAAGGTTCTATATTGTTTCTCTTTAAATTATCTAACTTAATTCTTCTAATCGCTTCTTGTTCCGTTATATCTTCTTTATTCATATAATTTAAAACTCCTACTTTATAAATCATAACCTATACTATTATACTATTATATTTTTTTCATTAATAATTGTAATAATTATAAATAAATAAAATAAAAAAAGAATCTTTTTTGCAAAAAAGATTCTTATGATAAGAAAATAATGTGCATAAGCCATGTTCTGTTCTTATTTCATCAATAAGTGTGATCATTTATCTCTATTTTTAAAATAGTATAAAAATTAATTTTTCTTATAAAGGGAATATTAACTTTTATATGCCCCTACCTTTTTTTGGGTTGCTAGCTTGAGGGGTTTACCGCGTTTCACTTGATTATTTCTAATCAATTCGTCTCTGTGGCACTTTATTTTTACATTCATAAACTTAATTTATAAAATAAGTTCTTAGAACTTCAAAGCCGTCATTTAAATAAATTTAAATGCCTTAAGTTATTTTTTTCTTAAGCACAAACACTACATACATTTCCCAAGATACGGATAGATTATTTGCGTTTCCTTGATAAGATTTGTTTTCCTGTCAAATATTACAAATAGCCCCCGTCCAAACGGTGCGAGCAAGTTTCCAAGCACACCGCTTTCCATAATTTATCCCTTTTCAGGGTTTAATTTCGTGTCACCACTAATTAAATGCTTATTCTTGACCTTGTGTTCTTTTCGAATATTCTAATATCATCATTCATTTATTGGTTGGTCCTCTTCCGATGACAAACCTGACAAAGTACAGTTGTGATTTTTTTGGTTATATTGATTGTGAACATATTTTTGGCGATATTTCTTTAATTGGTTTAATTTCATATCATTTATTTTTCTCTCGTCTATTCTAGGTGTCCTTACCCCTTTATGGGTGGCAACCTGATTAAAAGCGAGGTATTTATTAATTAAGTTGTTCATTTCCTATTTGATTTATAGGTTTTACATATACCTTCCGCGGTCTCAAATGAATAAACAATAAATTACTTTCTTCTTTCGCCCTATAAAGGTCGTTAACCTTCATCTTGGGAAGGCGATTAACTTAATTATTCCAAATCAAGTTTTACTCCTCCGACTACTAAAAAGATTCTTTATCCTTGACTATCAGAACTTTCATATTCTGATTTGTAAATTTAATTACATAGTTTTAGGATTCTCCAAGTTGCTCTAAATATCTACCTTGGTTCTTTAGGAGGAGTGACCATTGTATTAATGGTAAGATTCCAGATTTTAATTGATAAACTATCAAATCCACATACTAAATTGATAGATTCTGGACTGTCCGATTATAGTAGTTTACGAACAGGTTTGTTAATTACATCTTCTTTTGTCTTCTTAGGCCATTACAGGCTTTTCCTTGGAACCATTCGGTGGCGGTATCGTCTTGACTAACTACTTCGTCTCAATCCGCTTTTAAGAACTGCTGTAATTCCCGAGAGTTTCCCTTCAAGAACCGTTCTTATCCTTTCGGTGTTTATCGCACTGGTCATTGGTAAAATGACAAGATAATTAGGCCTCTTTGGCGCCCTATGTGCTAACATGGACTTTCCTAAATTAGAAATTTTTAAATTTTAAAATATCTAACTTCGATCACCTTCCATTATTCTTATCAACAATTATTTTAACAAATTTTTTAAAAATTAAGTATTTATTAAAATAATTATTTGTCCTAAACTAAAGATAAATCAATTTTACCTTTTTCATTTATAAAAACACATTTAGCTAAAACTTTTTGTCCTACCGAAACAACATCCTCTACACACTCAACTTTAATATTGGATAATTTACTAATATGAATAAAACCTTCAATTCCAGGAAAAATCTGAACTATAGCAGCAAAAGAATGACCATTTTTTTTATCATATAAAATTTTCATAACAGTAACTTCATAGACTTTACCTATTTTGATTTCATCTACTAAATTTAAAATGTAGTTAGATACTTGATTAACAATATTTTCGTTATTATGCATAATAAATATATTGCCATTCTGTTGAATATCAATTTTAACATTATCATAAGTATCAATAATTTGATTAATAATTTTGCCACCAGCACCAATAATATCGCGAATTTTATCTACAGGAACAGTAATCATCTTGACTTTAGGTACATAAGCAGACATATGCTCTCTAGGTTTTTGAATAGTCATATTCATTTTTTTTAAAATTTCTATTCTACCCAAACGAGCTTTTTCTAAAACTTCTTGTAAAATATCAAAACTAATACCTTCTATTTTAATATCCATTTGCGCGGCTGTAATGCCTTGAACAGTTCCAGCGATTTTAAAATCCATATCACCTTTTTGATCTTCTAACCCTTGGATATCGCTTAAAATAACATAATCATTTTCGCTAGAAAAAAATAATCCCATTGCTAAACCTGCTACAGGCCTTAATAAAGGAACTCCTGCATCCATCAAAGCCATAGAAGCTGCACAAATAGTTGCTTGTGAAGATGAACCATTAGACTCTAAAATTTCTGATACTACTCTAATAGTATAAGGAAAATCTTTTTCCATAGGAAGTACATGAGATAAAGCTTTTTTAGTTAACATACCGTGCCCAATTTCTCTTCTAGAAGGCATCATATATTTACCTGTAGAACCTACAGCAAAAGGAGGAGAATTATAATGAACAATAAAAGATTCTTTATCTTCTTCGCTCAGATCATCTATTAATTTACATTCACTTAAAGCACCAATAGTTACAACTGCTAAACTTTGAGTTTCACCACGAGAAAAAATAGCTGATCCATGAGTACGTGGCAAAATACCTACTTCGGTTTCAATAGATCGAATTTTATTTAAAGTTCGTCCATCAATTCTTCGTTTTTCTTTCAAAACCATTTCTCTCATTATATCAGTTAATAAATCATTAAAAAGATGCATAAATTGTTCTTTTATTTTTTCTAATTTATGATTTTCACAACTAACTATAAAAGTCTGTAATATATCATTATCAATCACAAAATCTTTATCTTCTATATATTTTTCCAAAATAAAATGTTTAAGATTATTAATTGTATCTGAAAAATTTTTTTTAATAAATTTTTTATTAATGTCTTTTTGTAAAGTGTTTTTTACAATCTCAAAATATTTAAATTTAAATTTATTATATAAATTAATATTATAATTATTTGTCAGATCAATATTTTTAATGATATTTAAATTATTTATAATTTCTTCCTGAAAAATACATAATTTTTTAATAAAATTATGACCAAATATCATAGCTGATATTAAATCTTTTTCTGAAATTTCTTTAGAACTAACTTCTATCATATTTAATTTTTCTTTAGTTCCGCTTAAAACTAACCATAAATCAGAAATATTTTTTTGTTGAGGATTAGGATTAATAATAAATTGATTATTCACTCGACCCACACAAACCGCTGAAACAGCTTTATAAAAAGGAACATTAGAAATTAAAGAAGCTAAAGAACTGCCTAAAATACCAAAAATTTCATTATTACAACTATCATCATTGCTTAAAATAGTATTTACGATTTGAATTTCTTTATTAAAATTTTTATCAAATAAAGGTCTTAAGGTTCTATCTATTAAACGAGCATTTAATATTCCTGCATCAGAAGGTTTCCCTTCTCGTTTGGAAAAATTTCCGGGTATTTTGCCTGCTGCATAAAATTTTTCTTGATAAAAAATCATCAAAGGCAAGTAATCTAAACAAACTTCATTATTTCCGATAACTAAAACACTCAATAAAACAGTATCTTTATAACGAATTAAAACAGAACTATTAGCTTGTTTAGCTAATTTATTAATCTCTACAATAAGTAAATTATTTTCAAAAGTAGTTTCAAACACTTTTAAAGTCATGAAAATCCCCTTTTTTTCTAAAATAAATACGAAAAATATCACAAACTACTTTTGAAAATAAAATAAAAAAATTAAAAATTCTAAATGGCGCCTATGCTAGGGATCGAACCTAGGACATTCTGATTAACAGTCAGATGCTCTACCAACTGAGCTACATAGGCACAAATATCAATTATTATAACAGGAAAGCTTTTTTGGTTTGGTAGAGAATGAGGGGATCGAACCCCCGACCTCCTGCTTGTAAGGCAGATGCTCTCCCAGCTGAGCTAATTCTCTACTACAAATAATTCCGGGCAAACCCCTATCTTGGCAA
>NZ_JAOSIR010000017.1:0-12585 GCF_030586865.1 Candidatus Phytoplasma crotalariae | reverse complement strand
GTTCTCGCAAGAGAGTAAATTAGGGAAAGCGGTGTGCTGGGAAACTTGCTCGCACCGTTTGGACGGGGGCTGATTGTCAATAAAACAACAAATACAAATCGTTGTATAAAACGCAATTAATCTATCCTTATTATTCAAGTTTTAAATTATTAGAGGCTATTTTATATGTTTGCTGAAGTGTTAATTGATTTATCATTAAATTCTTCTTTTTCATCTTTTGATTATATTATTCCTGAAAAAATGAGAAATTTAGTCCAAGTAGGTACTAGAATTATTATTCCTTTTAGAAGTACTGTGCGTTTAGGTTATGTTCTTGCTATTAAAGAAAGTAGTATATTTGCTAATAAAGAAATAATAGAAGTTCTTGATTTAGTGCCTTTTCTAAATCAAGAATTTTTTTTATTAATTAATGAATTGCTAAAAGTTCCCTTCAATTCTAAAATTTCTGTTTATAGAACGGTTTTGCCTAAAGATTTATTAACTTCTTATGTTCGTAAAATTTCTATTTTAAAATCTAATTTGGTACCATCGGAATTGGAAAAATATTTAATCGACAAAAAATTTTTGTTAAATGTTAAAAATAATTTTCAGATTTCTCTTTTAAGAAAATTAAAAAAAGAAAAAATTATTGAAATGTCTATTGTTCCGAGAAAAGAACTTTCTCAATTGTCTTATGATCATATTAAATCTTTAATTTCTCAAGAAATAATACAAAATAATTCTTTTAATTTAAATTATCAAACAAGTTCCACAGATAAAAAAGAAATGTTAAAAATTTCTTTAACCAGTCAGCAACAAAATATTTTTAATAAATTTTTACTAGATCAATATAAAACTTATTTATTAATTTATTCTTTAGAATCTGATAAATTAAAAATCTATTATAAATTAATTCAAGAAAATTTAGTTAAAAAAAAACAAATTCTTATTTTGGTTCCCGAAATAATTTTAATTGAACATTTAGTTAGAAAGATTAAAATACAATTTCCTGATATTAAGATATTTGTTAATCATGGTGGTATTAAAAATAATTTTAAAAATTCTAAATTAAAACAATTAAATGTCGATTTGATAATAGGAAATAATATTGCTATTTTTACTCCTTTTATAAATTTAGGGATTATTATAATAGATGATGAGCATCATGAATCTTTTATTGAAAAAATAAAAATGCCTTATTATGATGTGAGAGAATTAGCTCAAATAAGAGCTAATTATAATCGAATACCCTTGATTTTATCAAGTTTATCACCATCATTAACAAGTTATTATCGAGCTAAAATATTAGGCGAATATATTTGGTTAAATTTACAAAATACCGAAAATAAATATGATATTCAATTAATTGATATGAAAAAAGAATTACAAGAAGGCAATATATCGCCTTTATCTTTTGCTTTAACCGAATTATTAATGGAAAATATTAAATTAAAATTAAAAAGTTTATTATTTGTTAATATTAAAGGTTTTTCACGTTTGGTTTTGTGTTTGCATTGCGGTTATATTCCTAAATGCTCTAATTGTGGTTGTATTTTACATTATTATATTGATCCTAAAATATTAAAATGTTCTTCTTGTGGTTACAAAGAGGAATTTTTCGAACATTGCTATTTATGCCAACAAAAAACTATTTCTAGTATGTTTTCAGGTATTTTATCTATTGAAAATTTTTTAAAACAAAAAATACCTAAATCTTTTATTTATTGTATAGATTCAGATAATATTCGAAATTTTAATATGAAAGAGTATGAAAAGATTATATCTAATTTAAATAATAATAAAATAGATATTTGTTTAGGTACTACTATGATAATTAAAAATGGTCTTTCTTGGCCAATGAGTTTATTAGGAATTGTTTTATTTGATTCATTATTAAATATAAATCATTTTACAGCCTCAGAAAAAGCTTTTCAAATTTTAGTACAATTAATATATAATATGCCTAAAAAATCTCGTATTATAATACAAACTTATAATACTAATAATTATATTTTAGATTCTATTGTAAATAATAATTTTGAATTTTTTTATGAAAAAATCTTGCGAGAACGTCAAATTAATAATTATCCTCCTTTTATGTTGATTAGTAAAATTTTAATTATGCACCCGAGTATTATGAAAGTGCAAGATATAGCTAATAAAATTAAGATTATTTTGCAAAACAATTTGTCAATTGATATAACTGTTTTAGGTCCTTCTATAGCTAAACGTTATTTTCAAATTATAAAGAAAAAAATTTTTTATCGGGTATTTTTGACTTTAAAATATAAACATTGGCCTTTAAACTTAGATTTTTTAAAAAAAGAGTCTTTTGATAAAAATACTCATATTATATTTGATCGTTTTGATACTTTAACAGATCTTGATATTGTTACTTTTTTTTAATTTTTATTACTTTATATATATTAATTTGTTTTATTAATGATTTAAAATTTATTTTTATTTTTAATATTAAATTTATTCTCTTTACCTTGATATAGATTAATGATATTTTTTTTATGTTTTATGAAAATTAAAACAGTGATAATTGCTATCATTATAGAGTTATATAAATTTTTTTTTGTTATATATAAATTAATATTAGTAATAATCGTAGCAATTAAAGAAGCTAAAGAAGCGTAACCAGTTAATTTTACTAAGATTGCAAAAATCATAATACCTAGAATCCCGATCCAAAAATTAATTCCTGAAATTACTCCAACAGAAGTTGCTATAGCTTTTCCTCCTTGGAAACGATTAAAAATAGAAAACATATGTCCTAAAATAGCAAAAACCCCTAATATTATTGTTTTTTCTTTGGGAAATAAACTTAAATTATAATTTTTAAAAATAAAAACAGGTAAAAATCCTTTGAGAAAATCTAATAAAAAAGTTAATAAGCCATATTTAAAACCTAAAATTCTTGTAACATTGGATGCTCCGATATTTTTAGATCCTAATAAATTAATTTTTTTATCATTACAAATGCCTATTAATAAACCGAAAGGAATAGATCCTATAAGATAGCATATTATACAAATGATAATATTTTCTAAAGATAACTGAAACATATTTTTTGATTCTCTCTATTTATATTTATTTGAAAAAGGTTTTTTAGTATTTTAATTTTTATTCAAAATTATTTTAATTAAAAATTATAAAAAATATTTAATTAAATTGAAAAAAATTTAAATAATTTTCAGAATAGGTTATAATTTTTTTATGTTAAAAAAATATTTAATACTACAAGTTATAAAATATTTAATTAAATTGAAAAAAATTTAAATAATTTTCAGAATAGGTTATAATTTTTTTATGTTAAAAAAATATTTAATACTACAAGTTATAAAAACATGTTTTGGCAGAAAAAAAAAAATATTTATTTCTATTACTTTATTACGTTTAATATTGTTTACTTTTTATTTTGTTTATTGTAACGTGTGGAATGATATATTTGATTTTAAAAAGCAATTTTTTCAATGGTTTCGTTCATGTTTTATTATTATTGTAAAACATGTTATTGCTTTTTTTGTTCTAATATATGCGATGTATTTTGTTATTGTTTAAATTTAAATAGAAAAGCCAATATTTTTATTAATATGAAAATCTTAAAAAAATTTATTTGAATTTGGAAAGAAAAAAATAAAGATCAACAATATATTAATAAAGTTGATCTTTATTCAATTGAAAACTGAAATTTCGTTAATAATTGATGTCTTATAATATAAAGAAGTTTTATATCATGTAGATACTACGAAAAGCTATATTAGCGATGACATATACCAAAGGTCCTGTTAATCTAGTGGCTATCATTGCAAAAGGTAATAAATTCATTCTACGAGATATGGTCATTACTCCTATATTACCTGCTCCACCAATACTGTAAGATGAAATTCCCGATGTTAAAGCTGTTTCTAAAGGATAAAATCCTAATTTCGGTGCCATAAAAAATGTAATTAAAGTAGCAATTAATAAAGAAGCGTATACAATTATTAAAATACTTGGATTTAAAACTGTTTCTTTTAATTGTTGGAAATTTGTAGTTAATCCTAAACCTACTAATACAGCACTTGTGAAATTTTCTGTCATGAATTTGCCAGATTGAGTAACAGCGTTTTGATTTTCTTGAGACATTAGGTCAAATATTTTAATTATTAATAATAAAATGATCATATAAACCATTGGGTCCATTTTACCAAATAATAATTGATTTATCATGCTTCCTACAGAATAAAGTGCAAAAATAATTAACCATCCCATACATATTGTTTTAAAATCTTTTATTTCTTGTATTTTGGTGGTTTTTATTTGATCTTTTGGATTCGAATTAGAAGAAGATTTTTCTAATTGCCCTTGACCACTATATTTGCTTTTATCAAAAATAATATAAAGCAATCCTGCTATAAAAATACTTAGTGTACGAGCTAGAACTAAAGGGCCTAGAATAGCAGTTCTAATAGTTGAAGCTTCAGCTTGAAAAGCTTCTTTATAAATTCCATTAGCAAAACCGTTAATTCCTAAATTAGTACCTCCATTAGTCAAAGGCACGAATACAAAAAATATTGAATCTAATATAGGACCTTTACTAAGTTTTTGAAATATTTCTGGACATTGATAATTTAATAAATATCCTAATCCACCAATAGTTAAACAACATATAAAAACACTACAAATGGTCAAAGGAACAAATTTTATTAAAGATCTTTTTAATAGTTGCCTATCTACACTTAAAAGACTGCCTGCTATAACAATAGTTATAAAAAATTGTGAAAAATTAATACCTATTCCATAGTCATTATTAGGTTTATTAAAAAATCCTTTATCGATATATTCAGCTAGTTGTTTTGGTATCCATCCTTTAAAAACTAAATAAGATGGTATAAAAATACAAAGTAAAAAACCTAAACCTAATTTATTTAAACCGGGAACTTTAGAACCTATATAGCTTAAAGTGATGCCTAACATAGTGATTAAAAATAAAGGAGTTAATAAAGGATGATAGAACTTATTAATTTTATCTGGATAATGCGCTATGCAAAAAATATTTAATCCTAATATCAAAAGTAATGTTGAAAAAAAAATGGGTTTAAAACCGAATATTTTAGTATTACTTTCTTTTTTTTGATTATTTGACATTTATTAGAATACCCCTTTCTTTTTCTGTAAAAATATATTTTATATTTCAAAATTGAATTTTTATTTTATTGTTATTTTAATAAATATCTTATTTATTAAAAATTAAAATTCAATTTTATTAATTATTTTACTTGATATTTTATTATAATGTTTAGCGACTTAAGGGAGCAATATAATATCAATATTAAATTTTTTGTATTTGAAGTGAAATTTATGGAGTTGTAGAATATTATAATGTTTAGATTTTAATTTAGGAATTTTTATTCCTTAAAAATATCCAACATAAGTCTATTTTAGCATAAATAAATTAAAAAAAATTTAAATTTTTTATTTTTAAATATATAAAAGAGACAAATTTAGGTTATTTTTTTTACAATTTTGTTAAAATAATCTTACTATGTTCTTGAAATTATAAATAATAAGAATAATAAATTTTTATATAATTTTAAATTTATATCTTTAAGTTTTAAAAAAATAATTATATATTTTATAATAAAAATTTCTGTTTCTTTGGTTTATATAAGATTTGTTATAATTTTTTTATTATTCGGATGTTGAATCAAATTATTTTTATTCAAATTTTATTTATAATTTTTAATAAAATTTTTTATTTTCAATAATTAAAAAACAAGAATTAGGAAGATAATGTTAGATGAAAAGAATATATTTTTTTGATATAGATCAAACTCTTTATCATAATAAAAAACAAATAATTTTACCGCAAACCAAAAAATTAATTTTAGATTTAGCAAGCAAACCAGGTATTATTTTGGGTATTGCTACAGGCAGAAATTATCGTAATTTAAATGTTTTAGGAGATTTGATATCTTGCTTTCATTATTTTGTTATTATGAACGGTGCTGTTACTATATCCAAAAATGATGGTATTATTGACGAAAATCCTATTCCATCTGAAAATATCGAATGTTTTGTGAATAAAATTAAAAATTTTAATATTTTATTAGCAGGCGTTAATATCAACAAAGAAGCAATTTTGTATAATCCTAATTTATCAGATAAATCTTTGGTTCGTTATTATCAAAAAGAATTAAATTATGTTTTAGATTATGATTTAAAATTAATGTCTAAGATATATTTTATGGTCGCTTTAGGTTCGGATGTTAATAAAATTAAAAATTTGAAGAATGATTTAAGTTTTTTAAATATATGCTTTTGGAATAGTCATGTAGATTTAACTGTTGATTATGTTAATAAATCTTATGGTATTGCAAAAATTAAATCTAAATATCCTGATTATCAATTGATTTGTACAGGAGATGGTAGTAATGATGTTGAAATGTTATCTTATGCTGATATTGGTATAGCTATGGGCAATAGTTTATATCCGCGTACTAAAGAAGTAGCTAAATTTATAGCTCCTCATATTGATTCAGATCAATTATATGATTTTTTTAAAAAAAATATACTTATTTAAATATAGATCAAAAATTTTTTTAAATTTATGGCGATTTTTAAAATATGTTATATTTGGATTAAATTTAGGATTTTTTAATTCAGAATATTTTTAGGAAGCGAAATTATGGATCAAAAAACACAAGAGTTGCAAATATTTTCTCAGAAATTTAAAATTTTGAAAGAAAAGGAAAAAGATATTTTTTCCCGAATTATTAATAAATTATTTCAAGTTAATTATTTAACTTCTCAAAAAAATTCTGATTTAAATGATTATAGATTTATTTTATTACATCAAGAAATGTTTATTTATTTTCTGAAATTAATTGATTTTGAATTGGAAATTCATAAACATGATGAAGTTATTTTTCTTAAAAATATTCAACAATTGAATAAATTAAGAATTAAAAAAGAAGAAAGTTTATTATTATTTTTGTTTAGAATTTTATTTCAAAAAAAGAAAGAATTAATGCCTTTAAATAATAAAATTGAAATTTTTTTGCAAGATATTTATCTTGAATTAAAAAGTATCGGTTATGCCGAAATTCATAAATTAACTAAAGAAAAAATAAAGAATTCTTTAATTTTATTTAAACAATATAATATTATTGATTTCTCTGATTATAATCATTATTTGCCTAATGATTTGGTAATTCGTATTTATCCAACTATTTTGTATTTAATTAATTTGGGTATGTTGCAATATTATCAAGAATTATTTACTACGGATGTGAAAAATTAAAATGAAAAAATTGACGAAAATACAATTAGTAAATTGGCATTTTTTTGGTTTTCAAGTTATTGATATCGAAAATAATGCTTTGGTTTCCGGAGAAAATGGTTCTGGTAAATCTACTTTATTGGATGCTTTACAATATGTTTTGATAGGGGAACGTAATCATGTTAAATTTAATATAGCAGCAAATGTTAATGCTAAACGTTCTTTAGAGAGTTATATGCGTTGTAAAATTGGAGCAGAGAATAAAGAATTTTTAAGAGATCAAGATGTTATTACACATATTTTATTAGAATTTTATGATAATATTAACAAAAAATATAGTATTTTCGGGTGCGCTTTAGAACTTTCCCGCAGTGGCCAATTAAAAGAAAAATTTTATTTTCTAGAAAATATGAAGTTTATTAATAATATGTGTGTAGAAGATGATCAACCTAAAACTCACAAACAACTGTTTCTTTTTTTAAGAAAATATGTTTCTGATTTTAATTTTTTTGATACTAAAAAACAATATCAAAGCGCTATAGGTAATTATTTAAACATTAATGTGAGCAAATATATCCAAATGTTACCTAAAGCTTTAGCTTTTAAACCACTTAATTTGCAAAATTTTGTTTTTGAGTTTCTGTTAGAACCTAATCCTATAAATATTTCGAGTTTAAAAAATAGCTTTAAACAATTGAAAAAAATAGAATTTCAAATAGAATTTGAAAAAAATAAATTATTTTATTTATCTAATATTATAGATGCTGATAAAAAATTTATTCATTTAAAAGAGCAGATTCAAATTTATCAATGTCTTGTATACGAAGTAAATCTTAAAAAAAATCATTTTGATTTGGATTGTTTTCGTTCCAAGAAAGAAGCTGATGAACTAAGTTTGCAAAAATTATTATTTAAGAAAGAACAAATTCATTTAACTATAGAAAATTTAAACAATGAATTATCTGTTTTGAAATCTAATGATAGGAACTTATTGTTAAATAATCTTCAAAAAGATTTAGTTTTTTATCAAAATATTGAACATACTTTGGAGAAAAAAATTAATTTATTTCGACATCAAATTAATCAAGAATTAATTAATTTAAAACAGCTACAAAATTTATCTTTTTCTGAAATTTATTTAGATAGTATCAATTGCATAAGTGATTTTTTAAATTTAGAATTTTCTGAAATTAAAATCAATTTACCCAAATTAAAATTTATTTTGGAAAAATTATGGCATTCGATATCAAAAGAAATAATTAATATTAATATACAAAAAAATGACTCTAATAAAATTATTTTAGATTTACAGAAAAAAATTTCAGATAAAGAGAAAGATTGTCGCATTCTTTCTTCTGTTATATCTGTTTATCCTCGTCATATACAAAATTTAATCGAAATTTTAAATAAAAAATTAAGCGATTTTTATAGTTTTTCAGTTAGTATTTATCCTTTATGCGAATTAATAGATATTAATGATAATTTATGGAGAAATGCTATAGAAGGTTTTTTAGGGAATAGAAAATTTAATTTATTGATAGAAGAAAATTATTTTGATCAGGCATTAAAAATATATAGCAATTTACCAGAATCTGTAGATAATAATTTTTATGATATAGGATTAGTTAATGTAGCAAAAATACCTTTAATTAAAGACAACTTTAACAGTTTATCAAATAAGATATCTTCTAATAATGAAAATGCTTTAAAATATATTCGTTTGCTTTTGTCAAATATTATATGTGAATTAGATTCTGCAAATTTAAAAAAACATAAAACAGCTATCACTCCTGATTGTTTGGTTTATAGCCAATACACTTTGAGAAAAATTAATCCAAAATTTTATCAATTTCCTTATATTGGTAAGAATTCTATTAAGATGCGCAAAAATTTTATTCTATCAGAAATTCAACAATCTAATTCTTTGTTATTACAGCATCAAAGTTCATTAAATAAATATCAAGAAATGATTAATTTATTGAATAAAAGTAAATTAGCTAATATTTTAATTTCGGATAATTTTAATTTATATTCGGAATTATTCTCTATTAAAGAAAAAATACAAAATGTTTCGCAACGAATAACTCAATTAAGTTCCGATTTAAATTTGCGAGATGTCCAAGATAATTTAGTTGCCATTCTGGATCAAAAAAAGAATCATAATGAACAATTAGAAAGAATTTTTTTTAAAATAGCAGATTTAAAAAATAATTTGAATAATTACGAATCAGAAATTCAAAATATTCAAATTAATTTGTCTGAATTAAATCAAAAATTAAATTTTTTAATAGACAAAAATATTTCTACATCTATAGAAGAGAAAATAAATGTATATTTATGTAATTATTATCAAAAATATAATGATAATTATGATTTGATTTTAAATAAAATTCATGATTATTTAAAAAATATAGAACAGCAAAAATTAACTCAACAAATAGATTTAATAAATCAAATGCAAATTTATTTACAAAAATATAATATTTCTAATATTGAAGCTCGATTAGAAAGTTTAGAATATTTTTATCAAGAGTATAATTTTACAAATTCTCAAAATTTATCAGATTATGAACAAGAAGCTAAAGAATTAACTAATAAAACTGAAATAATTTTTAAAGAAGAATTTATTAATAAATTAAAAGAAAGCATAGATAATACTAAACAACAAATTCAGAATTTAAATCAATTATTAAGTGATAGACCTTTTGGTAATGATAGTTATCAAATACTTATTAAACCTTCTAATGATCCGGATTACAAAAAATATTATGATATAATTTCTAGTTATGATAATAATGATTCCAAAAATAAGTTATTTGAAAGAGGTTTAATGTGCGAAAATATTTTGTTAGATGAATTATTTGATAAAATTATTTCTTCGGAAGAAGGTTATGAAGAAATAGCAGAATCTTTTTTAGATTATCGTAATTATATGACTTATGATATTCAAATAAAAGACATGAACAATAATTATTCTTTGTTTTCTAAAATTTTTCGTGAAAAATCTGGAGGTGAAACTCAAGTACCTTTTTACATTATCATGTCTATTTGTTTTGAACAGTTAAATAGTGCTAATGATAATCAAGGTTGTTTGGTTTTGTTTGATGAAGCTTTCAATAATATGGATGAAGCTAGAATAGAAGGTATGATGCGTTTTTTCAATTCTTTAAAGATTCAATTTATTATGGCTATTCCTCCGCAAAGGATTGTAGATATTTCTCCTTATGTGCAAACTAATTTAATTATTATTAAAGATGATAATCATGTTGTTGTTGAAAATTTTACAAGAAATATATTAAAACTTTAATTTTTTTATATAATCGTTTTTATTTTTAACTATCTTAATTATTAATTAATAAGTTTTTTGATGTTTAGTATTATTTTTTTGATTTCATTGTATTTAATTAAAAAAGTTATTATTTTAGACATTTGATATTTATTCATATTTTTTATTTTTTGTTCATCAAATAAAATGGAAAAATTAATTTTTTTATTTTTTTGTCTTAATTTTAATAAACGTAACAAATAATTTTTTTGTTTGGATGTATAATGATGTGTATTCCAATATTGAGTTTTATAAACTGATTTGTCAGTTTCATGTAAATTTAACCAATCATTAGCAATAGCGAAACAATTATCTTCGTTTCCTTTAAATAAACATTTAGCTGTTTTGGGTTCTTTTTTTCCACCAATAGCTATGTAAATATTTTTATAATGAGTTATATAAGCCCAAGTATGAAAACCTGCTATATAATGTTTTTTATTATTAGCCAGATCATACCATTCAAAATTTGAATTTTGTAATACATCATATTTTTTCATTTTAATATCTTTAACGAATTGTATTTCTTTAGATTCTCTGGAATTAAATTCTGT
Organism: Candidatus Phytoplasma crotalariae; assembly: GCF_030586865.1. Taxonomy (NCBI): domain Bacteria; kingdom Bacillati; phylum Mycoplasmatota; class Mollicutes; order Acholeplasmatales; family Acholeplasmataceae; genus Candidatus Phytoplasma; species Candidatus Phytoplasma crotalariae. Next base: position 1,460 of record NZ_JAOSIR010000017.1, on the reverse strand, counting down.
ATTAGTAGAATTTGTTTTATTTAAACGTTTTTTATTTGGATTTTCATATGGGGATAAATATTCAAATAAATTAGGATTATTTTGAATAGATGTTCCGAAATCTAGTATAATACAATCTTTTTTTGTGATATGAGGATATTTATTATGATTTTTTAAAAGTCTTAAACCTCGACCAATCATTTGTTCTATTGTAGATTTAAACGAACTTGGGCGTAATAAGACCACGCATGAAACGATTTGGCAATCCCATCCTTCTGTTAATACATTAACATTAACGATAACTTGAATTTTTGTTTTATCGAAGTTTTTTAATATAATATTTCTTTTTTCGCTGTTATCGTTTCCTGTAATTAATTGAGCTTTAATACCAGCTTTTTTAAATGCTTCTGTTACATCACGAGCATGTTTGATGTTTGCGCAAAAAATTATAGTTTGACGATTTTGAGCATATTTTTTCCAGTGATTAATTACTTCCGAATTAATAGCGGTTGTATTTATAATATCTGCTACCTTGTTTAAATTATATTCTTGATTTTTTTGATATAATTGAAATATTTTTTCTTTAATACCGACATCTCTAATAAAAACTTCTGGTTTCACTAAATAACCAGCTTTAATTAATTCTTTTACCGTAATTTGGGCTGTAATTTCTGGAAAAATTTCTTTTAATTTTTTTTTGTCACCTCTTATAGGGGTAGCTGTAACACCAAGAATTTTACATTGAGGATTATACTTGAGAAAATGATCGATAATTATTTTGTAGGTATTGGCTGCAGAATGATGAGCTTCATCAATAATTAACATATCTATATCAGGTTTTTCTGGAAGATTTTTGGCTAAAGTTTGTACCATAGCAAAAATTACTTGAGCACTCCATTTTTTTATTTTTGAGTTGAAAAAACATGTGGTTATATTTTGATTAATGATTTCGAAGGCATTTTTATTTTGTTGCATTAACTCTTCTCTATGAACTAATACACAAGCTTTATTAATAGATTTTATTTGTAAAAAATGTTTTAAAATGAAAGAAAACATAACTGTTTTTCCTGAACCTGTTGGGGCTACAAGTAAAGTAGTTTGTTGATTCTCAAAAACTTTAATAATTTTATCAGTAAGTTGTTTTTGTATTTTGTTAAGTAGCATAAAAAATATTTCCTTTTTATTATGTTAACATGCATATTTCTATTTAATTATTAACATTTATTTATTCGATATAATAATTATAATTAAATTTAAATTGATTATTTTGAGTTAAAAATACTGTATTTATTAATACTTATATGATTATTTGAAATATAAAAAATTATTTTTTAGGTTAATACCTATGAAATTTTTATTTTGTTATAATTAGTTATCATGTTAATCATAAGCGGACCGATTTTTATTTCCTTAAAATTTTATCTTTTCTCGTAAACATAAAATTGTTTTAACTTCTGAAGTTGTTGAATTAAATCTTTTTA
>NZ_JAOSIR010000016.1:0-12772 GCF_030586865.1 Candidatus Phytoplasma crotalariae | reverse complement strand
TCATATGACCTTGGAATATATATTTATTGATGGTAATCTTAGGATTTTCCTGATAGTTACGCATTTTTTTAATCTTATCCCAAGAGTAGACGACCCGTGGTTCATATTGGGTTTTTCCTTTATTAAGTTAGTTTTAGGATTATCCAAGTTACGCTAAATTTCGACCTTAATTCTTTAGGGGAAGTATCTATCCTCTTTGGGGAGGCTGATTCCAGGTTTTCTTTATTTGATAAACTACTAAATACCGTGATTATATAACAGTAGAATCTGGACTGTCCGTTTAAGCAACTTCCGGAACAGATTCTTCTATTACCTCAATTTTCATTCTTAGGCCATCTCAGACTTCTCCCTAGAATTATTCGGTGGTGAAGTCTTTTTTGACTAATTTGCTTTCGTCGCAAACCGCTTTTATGGTCTGCTATAATCTCACATTCTTTCGTTTGCCAGACCGACCATCTCCTTTCAGGGTTTATCGGCCCTGGCTATTGGTTAAATAACAGGAAATTTAGGCATCTTTGGCGCCCTACTTGAATATATAAATTTTCAAAATCACAATTATATAAAAAAGATAATCTATTGATCAGTAATTTATTTATTTAATTTATTTAATAATTCTTCTATGCGTTGGCCATGTAACAACTCATAATCATATTTAAATATTAAATCAGGAATATAACAAATTTTTTTTCTTATTTTAATAGCTAATTCTTTGCGAATAACTTTTTTATTTTCTTCTAAAGTATTTTTTGCTAAATTTAAAATTTCAGGTTTTTTATCGATAATAGTATAAAAAATTTTAGCTAAAGAAAAATCTTTATTAAGTTTCACATCTGTAATACTAATAAAACCTATTTGGGAATTTTGTATTACTCTATTAACGATACTTACTAATTCTCTATGAATAATACTAGACATTCTTCCTACTATTAAATTATTCATTAACTACTTCCTCCATTCGAGACGCCTCTATTATATCATCTATTTGAAAATCATTAAAATCCTTAAATACAATACCGCATTCACTATCTTTTTTAGCACAATCAATATTATTTTTTAAATGTTTTAAAGAAATAATTTTTCCTTGATAAATTATTTTTTGTTGACGTTTCACTTGAACAGAAGCTTCGTTATAAATAACACCATTTATAACTCGACAGCCGGCTATATTATTTTTATCACTTCTGTAAAAAACTTGAATAATAACAGCTTTTCCTGTAAATTTAAGTTTTAAAATAGGCTTGGACAAAGTTTTTAATTTTTTAGCAATATCTCCGACTAAATCATATAAAATTTGGTAATTTCTTATTTCTACTTTTAAACTATCAGCTAATTTTATTATATTACGATCTACTAAATTATTAAAATTAATAATAATAGCTTGACAAGTATTAGCTAACATAATATCATTCTCTGTTAGCGCTCCAGTAGCCATTCTAATAAAATTAATTTTAACCCCATGAAAATTTAAATTTTTCAATGATTTTGTTATAACCTCAATCATACCTTGTGTATCTGTTTTTAAAACAAAATTCAATACTGAATGGGACAAATTTTCTTGTAATAAATCTTCCATAAAATTTTGTTCTACATTTTTTTTAATTTCTTGATGTTTTTGTGCTTGAAACTTTTGTTGTCTTATTTCTATAATATGTTTGGCTATTTTTTCATTAGTCGCAACCATCAATAAATCACCAGCTTGAGGAATTTTTTTAAAACCATAAACAACTGCAGGTTGTGATGGAAAAACTTGTTGAATATTTTCTTTAATATCATTTTCTAAAGATCTAATTTTGCCATAAGCATGACCAGCAACAACAATATCTCCAATTTTTAAAACTCCTTGATGAACAATAACAGTAGCTGCAGAACCTTTATTTTTGATTAAACTAGCTTCTAAAACTGTTCCTAGAACATTTTGTTTATAACTAATGATTCTAGGATGTTTATCATTTACTAACAAAATAGTTTTTAATAAATTATCAATACCTTGAGCTTTTAATGCAGAAATTTCTATATAAAAAGTATCTCCGCCCCATTCTTTAGGAATTAAATTATATTTAGACAATTCTGACATAATACGTTCTTTTTGATTAGGAATTTTATCTATTTTATTCAAAGCTATAATAATATCAACATTGGCTTTTTGAGCATGTGTAACAGATTCTAAAGTTTGAGCTTGAACACCATCATCACAAGCTACCACCAAAACACAAATATCAGTTATTTGAGCTCCTCTACTACGCATTTGAGTAAAAGCTTCATGACCAGGGCTATCTATAAAAGTAATTTTTCGCTTATTATAAACAACTTCATAAGCACCTATTTTTTGAGTAATACCGCCAACTTCTTGATCAACCAAACGTGTTTTACGAATTACATCTAACAAAGTGGTTTTGCCATGATCTACGTGACCCATTATTGTCACAATAGGAGAACGCTTTATTAAATTTTCTATTGGTGTTTTATTAATCATATTTTCTTCATTAACTAGAAAATCATCAATAATATTAATATTCAACTTTAAACCTAATAATTCAATCAAATCTCTTGTTAAAGATTGATTTTTTTTGCATTTTATTCCTAATTTTCCGAGTGTCCCAATTAAAAATTTTTCGGAAAAATTCCAAATTTCAGCTAACTCCTTAATAGTATGATCAGAATTATAAACATAATCACTTATCAACGACATAATTGATTTATCATCCTTTTGATGATCTTCTGGTTTCTTTTTATTTTGCATATAAATTATTTTTTTCTCCCCCTAGATTTATACTTAAAGAATTTTTAATATATATTAACTATATATCTATAAGTTGACAATACAAAAATAATTTAAAAATTTTATCAGTAAATAAACTAAATAAAATTATTAATTAGTTTTAATTTCAATTTTCCATTGAGTAACTTGCATCGCTAACTTAAGATTTTGGCCTAATTTACCAATAGCTAAAGCTACTTGATCAGCTGCTACAGAAACTAAAGCAATTTTTTGTTCAAAATCTAAATTTACAATTTGAATAATTTGAGCAGGTTTTAAAGAGTTAATAATTAATTTTTCTATATCTAAACTCCATTTAAATAAATCTATTTTTTCACCTCTTAAAATGTTTAAAATATTTTTGATTCTATAACCTTTTTCGCCAACACAAGTGCCGATAGGGTCTATTTTTTTATCATGAGAAGATAATCCGACTTTAACTCGACTAGAAGGAATACGAGCAATAGCCATAATTTGAATAAAACCATCTCGAATTTCCGGAATAAAATATTTTAACAATTCCACAACAAATTGATTATTAATACGACTAACACAAATTTGAAGATGTTTAGGTGTATTGTTGCGAACTTCTGTAATTAAAACAAAAATTTTTTCACCGATATTAAAATGATCATTCAACATTAAATCTTTTTTAAAAATACAAGTTTTAAAATTTTTATCTAACATCAAAATAAAAAATTTAAATTTTTCTTCAATTACTTCTGCAATCATTAACTTATTTTCATATTGTTTAAAAAAATTAAAAATATTTTCTCTTTGAAATTTCAATAATTCTTCATTAAATTTATTTTTAAAGTCACGACTACCATAAAAATTAAAATCTTTTTTAGGATCTACTTCAATTTCTAAAATTTCACCTACTTCAATAGAAGAATTAAGTTCTTTGGCTTTTTCTAAATAAACATAATCTTGTTCTTTTAATAAAGAAACATCACATTTTTCATCGACAACTATATATTGTTTATACAAGGTAATTTTATCATAATTTGACCCAAAACAAACTCTACATTTTTTGATTTGAAAAGTCTTTTTACAACCAGATATTAAAGCTTTCTCTAAAGCATTAGTAACTTGTTCACGAGTTATGTCATATTCTTGAGCTATTTGATCAATATGTTTTAAAAAATTTTTATTTTGCAAACAGATTACCTCTTTCTTATCAAAAAATAATTTAGATTCTCAAATTATCTCATAATCTTTAAAATTAAAAAAGTGGTTATTTCCGAAAAAACCACTTTAAAACAAAAAATTAAAATTTATAAATTCAATTATATATAAATATAAAATTAAATAACCATATTAAAATTTATATTTATATATTAATAAACTAAAAAAATTTAATCATTTTTAATTTTTATAATTTTTTTCAAAAAAATATAGTATAACGTAGTTTATCATATTATATTATTATATTAATTAAAAACTAAAATAATATAAAATTTTAAATAAAATTTTTTGAAAATAAATAAATAATTAAATGGTACGGATAATGAGATTCGAACTCATAAGAGAAAATTTCTCACATGCCCCTCAAACATGCGCGTCTACCCATTCCGCCATATCCGCATTAGATATCTTTTTTAATAAAAAAGATATTATAAAATTAATTTTCAACTAAAATTAAATAATAGTACAAATGATCATTATTTATAATTTTATTAATCTCTACATCATTATAATTTTTAGATAAAAATTTTTCCAAACCTATCAAAGAAGAATGTTTTTCTAACTGTTGATCATAAAAAATAGTAACTAATTGAGTTGTTTTTGTAATCATTTTTTTTAATAATTCGATAATTAAAATGTCTAAATTATTATGTTTTTTAAAAAAAATAGAATCTACAAAAGCTTTAAATTCAAAAACGGAATTTTCTGATAAATTGTAATTTTGATTAAATAAAATTTTACCTACTAAATTATTTGTAATATTATCACTAATATTCAAAATATTTTCATCATAAGATAATGTTTCATCAAAAGAAACAAGAGCATTATAACCTTGAGCAATATCATTAGTATCAATAACACTAATATTTAAATTAGCAAAACTTTTTGTAATTAAATCAACATTAGCTAAGATTTCTGAATCATTAGGAAATAAAATCACATTATAACATTCCACCTGATTTAAAATTTCTTTGAAATTTTTCCAAAAAAAATCCCAGATAAATGTTCTATTTTTAATAATAATAATATGATCTACTTTAAAATCTTTTTGAAAAATATTATAAATTGTTTCATTAGGTACAATGGCTATCAAAATATAATTTTTTCGAACAATTTGTTTGTTATTATAATATTTTTGTTGTTTAAGAAAATTTTTATTTTGTTCTTTCATATTATCAATTTTAGATTTAATTAAAAAACCGTATTTTAATAAATTTGTTAACACCAATCCAGGTTTATTAGTATGAATATGTATTTTAAGTAAATTTTCAGTAACTATAGCTATTAAAGAATTGCCAAATTTTCCCATTTTTTTACGAAATTTCAACAAATCAAATTCTTTTGAATTATATAAATTAACAACTAACTCTGTACAATAACAGTAAGGGATTTCTGAACAATTTATATAAGATGTTTTATTAATATTATTATCATCAAAAACTTCAACTTCCTTAGAAATGATAAAATCTTTATAAAATTCCTTTAAAGAAATATTTGAATCTTGAAAACATAACAACATACCTTCAAAAAAATAAATTAAACCAGCCGCTCCGCTATCTACAACATTAGACTCTTTCAAAATAGGTAATAATTCAGGAGTTTTTGCTAAAGATTTTTTAGCATATTCAATAATTTTATTCAATAATTCTTCCATATTGTTAAAATTTTTTTGATTATTAATAGCTTCAATAGAATCACGTAATACTGTTAAAATGGTACCTTCTACAGGGGAAAAAATAGAAGAATAAGCTTGTCGATAACCACTAATTAATGATTGAATAAATTCTTCTATATTAATAAAATTCTTCTTTAACTTAATTAACTTATTAGAAAATCCGCTAAAAAATTGTGATAAAATAACACCTGAATTACCTTTAGAATTCATAATCAAAGCATTAGCTAAAACACGAGAAACTTCAATAATAGAATTTTCATTTAACGAATAAATATGACGAATACCTTCGGCCATAGTCATATACATATTAGTGCCTGTATCACCATCCGGAACAGGAAAAACATTTAAATTATTTATTTTTTGACAATTTTTTTTTAAATTAATGGTACCATTAATAACCATTTCTTTAAAAAGAAGACCATCTATTTTTTGTTCTGATATTGACATTATTCAAAATCCTTTTTCTTTAACCTAATAAAAAAATAAAAATCAGATCTTTTCGATTTACAAAAAAAACAATTATTTTTGAAAAAAAATTGAAATTTATGCTTGAAATTATAAATTTAAAAAAAACTAATTATTTTTTAAGATTGAAATTTCCGAAAAATTCTCATTATCATTAATTTTTAAATTTTAATTTTTTTAAAACTTCCTAATAAAAATAAATAATAAATATTATTTTTCTATAAATGAAAAATATTTTTTCCATCATTAAAATAAATAACATTAATCTAAAAATAAAAAAATAAATTTAAATATTTCAAATTTGTATTCATTAAGAATAAAAATTTAAATTCTAACATCTATATTTTAAAATTGTAATAAAATATTAACAGTAATATATTACCAATAAATATATTTTTTTGTCTAAAAATTGTAAAATATCGTTTTTTTATGAATAATAAATAAATTATTTTTCATAGTATATTAAAAAAATTGAAAAACTAATATAAAATTATTAATAATTAGCTTTAAAATAATTTATTTTATTAAAAAGAATAAATACAAAATGAAAATATTTATATTATAAAATAAATAAAAATAAATTTAATTAAAAATTATAAAAAGTTAAAATGGCATAAATAGAATAATAGAAATATATTACTAAAAATAATTTTAAAAAGCGAGTTCACATAATGGATTTAAAATTACTTAAAGATTTTCAAACATTTTTAAAAATTGAACGAAATTATTCATTATCAACAATAATTAATTATACTTCTGACTTAAAAGAATTTGTATTATTTTGTAATAAAACAAAAATAGATTTTAATATTAATGAATTAAAAAATGACAATTTATCTCGTCTATTTTTAATTCATTTAACTTCTAAAAAAAATGAAAATGCAACTATTAAAAGAAAAATTTCTACCTTAAGAACCTTTTATAATTTTTTAAAAGATAAACATAGTGTTCAAACTAACATATTTAAATCTTTACCTAATATTAAATTAAATCACAAAATACCTAAAATTATTGAACCCCATAATATACAAAAATTACTAAACTCTATAAATATAAATGATAGTATTACAAATTATCGAAATTATTTAATAATAGACTTACTTTATAGTTGTGGTTTAAGAGCACAAGAACTGGTTAATTTAACTATCAACAATATAAATCTTTTGACTAATCAAATCTTAATTAATGGTAAAGGTTCCAAAGATAGATATATACCTTTACATAGAAAACTTTCCGGTATGTTAAAAAAATACATAAATCATATAAGACCTAAATTTGTTCAGAAGCAAAATAACAAAGGAATATTATTTTTAATTACTAATCAATATGGCAATAAAATCACTACTAAAGGTATAAGTTATATTATCCAAAAAATCTGTTTAAAAAATAAATATAAAGGAAAAATATCACCACATATGTTTAGGCATGCTTTTGCCACTGTTTTGCTCAATAATGGAGCAGACTTAAGAATAGTACAAGAATTATTAGGGCACAATCATTTAAAAACAACTCAAATTTATACTTATATATCTGATAATGAATTACATAGAAAGTTTTTTTATTATAACAATATAATAAATAATAAAATGAAAAAAAATAAAAATTAAATTATTTATCAAAAAGAAAGAGAAAAAATAAATAAATGTCCAATGGAAGTTTTTTTGAAGTAGTAAGTTATTACAAAAAGAATAATATTCAAATACCGAAAAGACAAACTCAATATAGTGCAGGATATGATTTAGCGTCTGCTATAGAAACAAAAATTTTACCACAACAACTAGTAATAATACCAACAGGATTAAAAGTGTTTTTGCCTACCAATCAAGTTTTACTAATTTATTCTAGATCTTCTTTATTTATAAAAAAAAAATTAATGTTAACAAATAATGTAGGAGTAATAGATAGCGATTATTACAATAATTCCGAAAATGAAGGACATATTCTAATCTCATTATACAATTTTTCTAATCAAACAGTTACTATCAATAAAAATGAAAGAATCGCCCAAGGAATATTTCAAAATTTTTTACTTGTTCAAAATGATAATAATGAAAACAAAATTAGAAAAAATGGTTTCGGTAGTACTAAATAATTTTAACTAAAACAATTGTCAAAAAATCTAAAATATGTTAAAATGTTAAGGTTAATAAAAAAAAATACGATTGGAAATTAGGGATCAAAACCAAATAAAAATAATACCCTTTTTTAATATAAAATTGTTAATAAATCAAAAAATTACAAATTTAATAAAGGAGTAACATAAAAAAATATGGGTAGTGTAACAAATATTAAACAATTATTAGAAGCCGGAATACATTTTGGGCATTCAGCAAAAAAAACACATTATAAAGCTAAAAAATATCTTTTTTGCTTAAAAAATGATGGAGTTCCTACAGTAAGAAATAAAATTCATATTATAAATTTAAAAAAAACTGTAGAACATATCGATATCGCTTATAAAAAAATTGTAGAAATAGTTTCTTTAGGTGGAAAAATTCTTTTTTTAGGAACTAAAAAACAAATACAAGATATTATCAAAACAGAAGCTCAAAGAGCACAACAATATTATATCAATCAACGTTGGTTAGGCGGTATATTTACTAATTTTAGCACTATTAACCAAAGAATTAACTATTTAATAAACCTTTATAAAGAAGAAGAAGAAGGGTTGTGGAATCATTTAACTAAGAAAGAAATAGCAAAATTAACTCAAAAAAGAAATAAATTAGAGAAAATTTTAGGTGGTATTAAAAATATGAATAAACTACCTCAAGCTATTATTATTATAGATACACAAAAAGATTCTATAGCTATTGCAGAAGCAAAAAAATTAAATATTACTATTTTCGGTATTATAGACAGCAATTGTGATCCGGATTTAGTGGATTATGTTATTCCTGCGAATAATGATGCTATTAAAGGAGTTAAATTAATAACTTCTATTTTAGCTAATGCTGTTTTAGAAGGTATAAAATCCGCAAATCAAAAAAATGAATTGAGCAAAAATATTTCTAACCAAAAAAAATAATGTTATAAATTTTAAAAATAAAATAATTTCTTGTAATAATTTTTAAAAATTAATAATATATAAATAAAAAATAAAATAAAAGAGCTTAATTAAAAATATGAAAACTGAAATGATAGAAAAAGTTAAAAAATTAAGAGAAATTACTAATTTTAGTATACTTGATTGCGCAAAAGCTTTAACAAAAACTCAAGGCAATATAGAAGAAGCTATTAAATTATTAAATGAAGAAAAACATATAGAATATCCCGAATTTTTTAAAGAACCTTTGTTAGAAGGTGCTACTCATGTAGCCTTTAATGAAAATAAAGCTATAATTTTTGAAATAAACATAAAAACAGATTTTGCAGCTAAAAATATAAAATTTATAGAATTAATAACAAATATAGAACAAATTTTGTTACAAGCTCCTAATAATATTCAAAACTTAAATGATTTTTTAAATTATAATTTTCAAGGAAAAACGGTAAAACAAATAATAAGTCAAAAAATGACTCTTTTTCAAGAACAAATAAGATTAAAACGAATACAAGTGATTTATAAAAAAAACGAAGAAAGTTTTGGTTATTATATACATCAAAATGGTAAAATTTCAACCTTAATACACATAACTAAACCTTGTCAGAATGTCGAAAAACATTTGCCTATTCATATTGCAGAATCAAATCCTCAATCAAAAGAGATTTTATTACAACAAAATATGTACAATAATTCTAAAATTAAAGTTCAAAAATATTTACAAAAAAATAATACAGATATTATTATGTTTTATCGTTTTGCTTTAAATGATTAAAAATATATCTAAAAAAATTTATTTTAATAAACTAATTAATATTAAATAATAAATTTCAAATTTTCAAAAAATACTTAAAGAAATTTATCAATTTATATAAATATATAATTTTAGTCAAATAGGAGATTTTAATGTTAAGCAAAATTCTTTTAAAATTAAGTGGAGAAGCATTAAAAGGAGAAAAAGTAACTATTGATCCACAAAAAGTAAAAGAAATTGCTAAAGAAATTAAAGAAATTAAAGATTTAGGTGTACAAATTGTTATCATTATCGGCGCAGGTAATATTTGGCGAGGTATTACTGGACAAACTCTCGGAATGAAAAGAGATCAATCTGATTATATGGGGATGTTAGGGACTATTGTAAACGCTTTAGCTTTACAAGATGCTTTAGAAAATTTGAAAGTTGAAACTCGTGTAATGACATCTTTTCAAGTGCTTGCAGTAGCTGAACCTTATATCAAAAAAAGAGCTGATCATCATTTAAACAAACAACGTGTTATTATTTTAAGCGGAGGTATTGGAGTACCTTTTTTTTCTACAGATACTGCAGCTGCTTTAAGAGCTGCCGAATTGAGTATTAATATAATTTTAATGGCAAAAAATAATGTTAAAGGTGTGTATACTTCTGATCCTAAACATAATCAAAAAGCAATTTTTTTAGAAAAAATAGAGCATAAAGAAATTATATCACAAAGATTAAATGTTATGGATATTACAGCTGTTTCTTTATGTTGGGAAAATCAAATAGATATTATAGTGTTCGATATGAATCAAAAAGGTAATATTAAGAAAATCATTTTAAAAGAAAAAATAGGAACTTTAATTACTTCTAAGGAGAATTAAAATGCAAGATTATAATAATCAAATAGAAATTATACTAAATGAAATTAATGAAAAAATGAAATCTCAAATTAAAATCATGAATGAAAAATTCAAATATATAAGAACAGGAATAGCTAATCCACAAATATTAGATCAAGTATATATCAATTATTATAACCAAATGCAACCTTTAAGACATTTTAGTTCTATTTATGTTTCTGAAGGTAATCAATTAAATATAAAACCATTTGATAATAATTTGATAGAAAATATTAAAACAGCTATTTTAAAATTAAACATAGGTATTAATCCGAAAACTGAAAACAACATTATCAAATTAATTTTTCCTAAACCTTCTGAAGAACAACGTATTCAATTGACTCAAAAAATTAAAAAAACTGCTGAGGAAGCTAAAATTGGTATTAGAAATATCAGAAGACAAAATAAAGATAAAATTAAAAAAATAAAAGTTAATCAAGACTTAGAAACGCAAATACTTAAAAAAGTACAAATGATTCATGATAAATTTATCCAATTAATAGACGAATTAACTCATCAAAAAAACAAAGAATTGTTAAATTATTAATAATAATTGTGTCAATTAAATTTATATGAAAATTAATAAAAAAAAAATATCTATAGGAATTAAAATACTCACAATAACCACTATATGGTTAAGTATTGTAACATATATAGACCAAAAACACGATACTAATTTTTTATTTTACAATTGTATTTTATCACTTATAACTTTTATATATTTATCTTTTCAAGAAGTCATTAAACAATTTAAAATTCCAAAAATTTCAAAAAAAACAATAATAACTCAAAATAAAAAAAATATTTTAAATATATTATCTTTTTATATATTTAATTTTATTTATGGATTTTATTTAATAAAAATAATTTTAAATCATTTATATAATAATCAAATTATTAAAATAACACATAATTCTATTTTATTACATAGCTACATAAAAAAAATTTTTTATTTAGAAAAAACAAATGTAACAAATAACGATTCAATAATCTTGTTTATCTTTTTCACGATTATTTTTCTTTTATATATTTCTTTTATAAATAAAAAAAATTCAAAAACAAAACAATTAAGTTTCATATTGCATTATCTTGTGATAATACAAGGATTATATTATTTTATATTTAATGATAATAATTGGATTATAATAACTATTTTTTTATTCATTAATTTAATATATAATTATTTATTACCATATAAGAAAAATAATGACTATTCATTATATAGCGAATTATTTAAACATATAGCAATTTTTATATATATTTTATTAGGTAGTATTTCTATATTCACTTTGATTTTGATTAACAAAAAAATACTTTTATATTTATTTATTATTTCTATTTCCAATGATAGTTTTGCATTTTTAGGAGGTTATTTCTGGGGAAAAAAACTTTTATGTCCTGATATTAGCCCAAAAAAAACTCAAGAAGGATTTTGGTCCGGAATATTATTTACTGTTATAATTATTAACATTATTTTTAATTATTTAACTAAAACATCATTTTTTATTATTTTCTTGATATTGACCATAATAAATAGTATAATAGCCCAAATAGGGGATCTTATAGTTTCAAAATTTAAAAGAAATTTAAAAATTAAAGATTTTGGCACAATGATTCCGGAACATGGCGGGTTATTAGATCGTTTTGATTCAATTTTATTTTTATCTATTTTTATGATTTTAATAATAATTAATCCATTTTCAGAAATCATTAATCCTTTATTATTGATATAGGATAAGGGGGGGTAGATTATTTCGCATTTCAATAACTAAATTTTGCTATCTATTATAAAGAGATTTTTGCAATCTAAAATACGGATAGATTAATTGCGTTTTTTTTATTCATCGATTTGTATTTGTTGTTTTATTCACAATCAGCCCCCATCCCAACGGTATGAGCAAGTTTCCCAGTACACCGCTTTCCCTAATTTACTCTCTTGCGAGAACTATAATTTTGCCTTGAGGATAATTAGCTATTTATTTATTGCCTAATCTTGATGTTTTTT